>JBBQRY010000063.1:0-9742 GCA_038214335.1 Chthoniobacterales bacterium | reverse complement strand
TCGCAGATTCCAGCCGTTCGGGCGTATATCGAAAATCAGGAAGAACATCATCGCACCAAATCGTTTCGGGAGGAATACCTCGGGTTTTTGGATCGTCATGGCATCGACCCGAAATTTGTGTAAGGCGATGTCGGGAGTGTGGGCGGTTCCGCCACCCCTCCGGGGCGGGGGCGTGTGGGGGGTTGGTTCTCCGGTGGTTCCGCTTCGCTCCACCACCGGCTAAGGTCCGGCTGTCCCTTCGGGACAAATGTCATAATGAGAATTGCTGTTTCTCAGGATGCGGCACTCGCTTCGATCCCACCGCGTCCGTCCACAGCTCTCTGCACTGAAATCTTAAGACTTTTCTCCCTCGCCTTCAGAAATAGCTTGCTCTTGCAGGCGGGTGGATTAGTTCTGCTAATGAAATGAAATCACCCATTAAAGTTGCTGTGACCGGTGCTGCTGGTCAGATTGGATACGCTCTACTTCCCCGCATTGCCTCCGGCGCGATGTTTGGTCCGGATCAGCCGGTTATTCTCCAGCTTCTGGAGGTTCCTGTGGAAAAAGCCATGAAGGCCCTTGAGGGCGTGGCGATGGAACTCGACGATTGCGCATTCCCGCTGCTGAGTGGAATGGTGCTCACTGATGATCCAAAAGTGGCCTTTGGCGATGCCAACTGGTGTCTGCTCGTCGGCGCCAAACCTCGCGGTCCCGGCATGGAACGTGCGGACCTGCTCAAGGACAACGGCCAGATCTTCACTTCCCAGGGCTGCGTTATTGACGAAGTCTCCGCCGAAAACGCCCGCGTGGCGGTTGTGGGAAATCCTGCCAACACGAATTGCATGATCGCCGCCAGCAAGGCCAAGCGCCTCACAGCGGATCGTTTCACTGCCATGGTGCGCCTTGATCAGAACCGTGCTCAGTCCCAGCTTGCGAAAAAAGCGGGCGTGGCGACAACCGAGGTGAAGGACATCTTTATCTTTGGAAACCACAGCCCCACGATGTTCCCGGCGTTTGGACTGGCCACGATTTCTGGTAAGCCTGCCGCGGAAGTCATTGCGGACAACGCCTGGCTGGAAGGCGCGTTCTGTGAGACCGTTGGCAAGCGTGGTGCGGCGATCATTGCCGCCCGTGGTGCCTCCTCGGCCGCATCAGCCGCCAACTCGCTTGTCGATCACGTCCGCGACCTCTGCACTGTCGGAGCCGTCCATTCAGTTGCCGTCAAGTCCCAAGGCCTCTACGGCTTCGATCCCGAAGTCTGGGCAGGCATGCCTGTTAAAACCACTGCACCAGGAGCTTACGAAGTGATCACTGGTCTCGAAGTGGACGAGTTTGCGAAATCAAAAATCGCGACCACGAACAAAGAGCTGACCGACGAACGCGCGATGGTGGCCGACATGCTCGGCTGATCCAGCCGCCGCAAGGCTCATACCAGCCTTGCGGCAAGTTGGATGGCGCAGGACATGCTATCGGGGCGGGCGATTCCTTTGCCCGCAATCCCGAAGGCTGTTCCGTGATCCGGGCTGGTGCGCACAAACGGCAGACCAAGCGTCACATTGACCCCTTGGTCAAAGGCGTGAAGTTTGAGCGGAATGAGGCCTTGGTCGTGATACATGCAGAGGACACCGTCGAACCGTCCTTGAATGGCTTCGAGAAAAACGGTGTCCGGCGCATGGGGTCCGGTGAAATCCGCGAGGCCCGTGGCCGCAAGTTCGCGCACGGCCGGACCGATGAGCGTGATCTCTTCGTCCCCGATGTCGCCACCCTCCCCGGCATGGGGATTCCATCCGGCCACCGCCACGCGCGGGTGAGCGATCCCGATTTGGCGGAGGAATCCGGCCAGGTGCCGTCCGGTGCGCACGATGCCGGGGCGGGTGAGAAGGGAGGCCACTTTGGCCAGAGGTTCATGCACGGTCACGAGCACGACCGTGAGTTCGCCCCCAGTGAGGCACATCGCAAAATCCTCTACCCCTGCCTGCGCGGCGAAGAATTCCGTCTGCCCCGGAAATTCATACCCGACCCCATGCAGGGTTTTTTTGCAAACCGGTCCGGTGACCACTCCTTGCCAGTGACCTGAGAGCAGGTGCTCCGCAGCAGTTTCGAGCGCATCCCGCGCCGCCAGCGCAGAGGCCTCGGTTGGCACCCCGGAGGCATGACCACTCATCTCGCCCACGACTTCAAACTCAACGTTTGGGGGCAAATTGGAATCCGCCAACGCGGCAAGAATCACTTCCGGTCCGATCCCCGCAGGATCTCCGGCCGTAATGCCAATGATGGGTTTTTTCATTTTGTTCCTTCGTGAGAATCGGGTTTGTTCCGGACTTCAGGCTCACGCAGCTTGAGGAAGAGTTCCTCGTATTGGTGTGCGACAAGGTCCCAGGTGTAGTGGGCGCGGATGCGCTGTCGTGCGAGTTCGCTTTGACGGGTGGGTGAGAATTCGGGGCCGGCGATGGCTTGAAATTGCGCGGCCAGCGATGGGATCGGATGTTTCTGATCAAACCATCTTGCGGCATCCCCAAGGATGTGACGGTTGGCGGCGGTATCGCGGGCGACGACGCAGGATCCCATGCCCATTTGTTCGAGGAGGACCGGGCGGGTGGCTTCGATGGTGGTGGGGAAAATAAAGGCCCGCGCATGAAAACTCAGCTCCCGGTAAGCACTGCCAAATTGGTAGCCGGTCAGCTTGATGCGTCCTTTTCCATCTGTCTCAAGCTTCTTGAGTTTAGCCTGATACTCCGGCAGGTAAGGCGCGTCCCCGACAACCACCAGCGGCAGATTCACCCCGGACTCAAGGTATGCCTCCATCACAAGGTCCGCTCCATTTTCCGGCGTGAGCCGCGAAACAAAAAGATAATACCCTTTGAGGGCGAGTCCGAATCTTTCGAGGGTCGCCTGACCCGGATCTTCCGTGACCACTTCTGCGCCATAGCTGATCAGATCACACTCGATACCGAACTGCTTGCGATACCGGGCCTGAATGATCGGATGGTCTGCAATGACGGAATCTGCTCCGCGCGCGGCCATGCCTTCGCTCCAGCGCAACCAGCGTTTGCCGAGCATTCCCCACTTCGCCCGCTCCCAATCGGCCCCATCGACATTCACCACCGTGCTGGCACCGCGCAGCCGGGACGGAATGCTGAAAACCGCGCTGCCAACTCCACAAAAATAAACAATATCCTGCCTGCTCCCGAGGGTGTGCAAGGTGCTCAGTCCAGAATGCACCAGCGTGTCCGTGCCCTTAGCTTGGATGGTCGGCATCCGCACAATCCGCACGCCGCGAAATTCTTCTCCAACATAAGTATTATAAGGAATGCGATTATAGACAGTCACCTCATGTCCCATGTCGGCCAGCCGAACCGAGACTTCCTCGACCGCCGTCTCAAATCCCGAGTAGCAGCGCGGGATTCCGCGAGATCCGAGAAACGAGATTTTGAGAGATCGACGGGTCGGCATGGACATTCGGGGCAAGCTATTTTCGGGGCACCCAAGAATCCTCAATCGTGCGCAGCCGGGTCTGCTTGGTGCCGAGCCGGGGCACGCAAGAAATGAGCGCTTTTGTGTAAGGATGTTGCGGGTTTTTGAGCAGGCTCTCGGTGTCGCCGTATTCCACAATCTCTCCCCGGAACATCACCGCCACGCGATCACAGAGTCCGCGAATGATGGCAAAATTGTGCGTGATCAGGATGAGGGACATTCCAAATTCTGCGCGGAGTCGGCGCAACTCGGCCAGGATTTGGGCTTGAATCGTCACGTCGAGCGCGGTCGTCGGCTCGTCCGCAATCAGCAGCTTGGGCCGACAGCTCAGGGCCATGGCAATCATTGCCCGTTGCTGCATTCCGCCGCTGAGTTGGTGCGGATAATCGTGCATGCGCTTGGCGGGATCGACAATGCCGACCGCTCCCAGCCACTGGACGACTTCGGCATCCACGTCCGTCACTTCCGGACGGTGCAGCCGGATGCCTTCGGCAATCTGGCTCCGGATCGAGTAAACGGGGTTCAGCGACGTGGCGGGTTCTTGGAAAACATAAGCAATCCCTCCTCCGCGCACGAGGCGGATTTGGCGCGGAGTCATGCGTAGGATGTCGCGCCCCTCATAAAGAATTTTTCCGCCCACGTATTCGGCGGGCGGGGTCGGCAGCAGTCGCGTGAGCGAAAGGGCCGTGACACTTTTTCCGCTGCCGCTCTCGCCGACAATGGCCAGCGAGTCGCCTTCCTTCATCGAAAACGACACCCGCTTCACGGCATCGACGGTGCCATTTTCCGTGCGGAACCGGATCGAGAGGTTGTGGAGTTCAAGCAGGTTCATTCGGATGTTATCGGATAGCCGCCGCACGACGGAGGGCGTCGCCCACAAGGTAGAATGCCAGCGAGGCCGTGAAAATGGCCAGCCCGGGAAAAAAGATCAGCCACCATGCATCAAGGAAATACGTCTTCCCATCGGCAATAATGTTCCCCCATGTCGCCTGGGGCGGAGGCACACCAAAACTCAAAAAACTGAGTCCGGATTCCACAAGGATCGCATCCGGGATGCTGATCACCGCCGTCACAAAAATCGGGGCAAACGCATTTGGGAGGATGTGCCGGAAAATGATGTTCCACCGGCTCTGGCCGAGGGCGCGGGCCGCGCGCACGTATTCGCTCTCCCGCAGGGTCAGAAACTCGGCGCGCACCAACCGGGCGGTCCCCGTCCATCCCACCAGCCCAATGACCGTGATGATGATCCAGATATTTGGCCCAATGATGGCGATGGCAGTCAGGATGAGGAAAAACGACGGAAAGCAGAGCAGGGCATCCACGATGCGCATGATGACATTATCCACCCAACCACCGAGGTATCCCGACACCGCGCCCACCACGACCCCAATCCCCAACGATACCGCCATGGCGACAAAACCCACGGTCAGCGAAATCGTCGAGCCCGCCACCATGCGCGAGAGCACATCCCGCCCAAGGTTGTCGGTTCCCAGCCAGTTTATAAGATTCGGAGGCAGCAACTTGCGCTCCAAATGGGTCGCATTCGGAGACATCGGCATCGGCAAATCCCACAGCGCACAAATCCCCGCTACCACCGCCACAGCAAAAAATATCCCAATCACACACGTCGCGAACACCGCCAGCCGGTCCGCAAAAAACCGACGGACGACCCGGCGGAAGGGGCTATCCGCAGGGGCCTGCTCGGGAATCGTTGTCACGGTGGCGGTCAAGGTCGAAAAAATTTGCTGGCTGTCAAGCTAGCGGGACCCCGCCCCGGATGTCACGCCAGTTCCCAGACGAATCCCATTTGCGAGGGCGATTGAAAGTGGGTGAGGATGAGGTTAACCACATAAGATGGGGGAAATCGGCACGTTCGGTTTTGTGGGAGGGGAGTAGTATTCCTGTCCCTACCCCAATCCCGGAACCTCAGCATCCGCCCGTGATGGCGACGTTAGCAATCTCGCGGACGGCCTCAAGGGATTCGACTTTTTGCAGGCTCTCGCGCAGGCGGGCCCCGCCTGACATGCCACGCGTGTAGGCCATCAGGCGCGCGCGCATCGCCCTCATCGCCAACTCTTCTTTGTCGCCCCACCAGGCAATTTCAGCAGCACAATGCCGGAGGATAAAATCCCATTGCTCCCGAGGGGTCGGTGGGACCGGGACCGTTCCGTGGTCAAACAATTGCCGGATTTCGCGGAAGATCCACGGATGGTTCATGGCTGCGCGGCCGATCATCAGGCCGGCGACTCCAGATTCCTCCGCCCTACGAAGCGCGGTGGCAGCATCGTGAATGTCGCCGTTTCCAATCACTGGAATGCCAACCGCCGCGACCACTTTGGCAATCGCCTCCCAGTCTGCATTCCCCCCATACCCCTGGACTTTCGTGCGCCCATGCACCGCAATGCGGCGGATGCCAGCGGCTTCGAGCAGGCGCGCATTCTCGACGGCATTGACCTCCTCCCATCCCAAGCGGATCTTAGCCGTCACGGGCACAGGGTCTGCAGCCCGCACCACGGCCCTTGCCACGCGCTCGAGCAACGGCTGATCCCGCAACAGCGAAGAACCTCCATTTTTACAGACGACCTTGTTCACCGGGCATCCGAAATTGAGATCAATAAAATCCGGAGCCACCCAGTCGATCACCGCCCGCGCCGCCTCAGCAAGCCGGTCGGGGTCCGCCCCAAAAAGCTGGACCCCCAGCGGACGTTCAGCGGGCGTGAATTCCAGATACCGGCGTGTGCGCTCGTTGCGATGAAGGATTCCTTCCGCAGAGACGAATTCTGTCGTCAGCACATCGGCACCGAATTCCCGGCAGAGCTGACGGAAGACCGTGTTCGTCACACCCGCCATCGGCGCCAGAAAAAGGAGGGGCCGGGGGATCATCCGTGCCGGGGCCAAAAGGGAATCGCTCACCCGGCGGCATCCGGCAAAAGCAACGCGCTCACTTCCCGCTGCACGTCGGGGATCTGCTCGAAGCTGAGATGCGGGTTGGCCAGCACGATGGTCTCGCCGGTGGCGATGAGCTCATAGACAAGCATGTCATCATCCTGGCTCTCCATCGGACGCAGCACCCGCTTGCGCTCGAGCATGAGGGCTAGGATGTAGCGCACATTGGCATAGACCGGATCATTCTCCGCCACCAAGCGCCGCAGGAGGCCTTCGGCGTCATCGCGCGGGAGCGGCTCGGGTCGAGGCGGTGCGGGCGGCTCGTATTTCGACCGCCAAAATGAAAACGGTTTGATGTTTTCGTTGCGTGCCTCCCAGGCCTCCTCTGAAATATCCTCGCGCCGGAATCCGTCGCCCTCGCGAAGAAGCAGGGTGTAAAACGTATCGCCCGGTTCGAATTCCCGCCCGGTTCTTGCGCAAACATGCGCACGTGATTTGATTTCCCAGTCTGCCAGCATAAATATTTTATAGTCCCGGGATTTTCAGCTTGGGAAGCTCCCTGTTGGTGGAACGATACCAGACGAGAACCAGGCCGATCACAAAGAAAAAGATGACCGGTCCCCATGCGGCGACAAAGGGCGAAATCCGTTGCCCTTTACCCAGAGCCACAAACAGGCTGCTCATGAACACCATGGCAAAAAACAATCCAATCGCCACCGCGACGCCACCCAGAATCCCCCGCCTCGAATACACAATCCCCATCGGGGCCGCGAGAAACACCACCACCAGGCAAAACCACGGCAGCGCCCACCGGTAGTAGAGGTGCGTGCGATACGCCGCCAGGCGCTTTTCCGGGAAGTCGTTGTTGTAGTTGAGGTAGTCGCGCAGCTCCGGCACCGCAAGAAACTCGGGATTCATCACCGAACTCAAAATCCGCCATGGCGTCTCGCTCCAGCCATCGAGATAAATCGTATCCTTCATCTCCGACTTCGTGATCTCGCCCGCGGCACCCATCTCGACGAATCGCGCGTTCGATAGCACCCACCGGCTCGACTCTGGCTCAAACCGCGCCTCGCCCGCATACCATTTTTGAAGGATGTCGCCCTCCGGATTCTGCTGCAAAATCTGGACGTCACTGATCTTGCCGCGCTGGATGTTGATCCGCCGCATGAACCATGTGCGGAATTGCTCGCGGTTCCGGAACAAATGCCCATAAACCGCCTCGGTGCGCTTTTCCCCCCGCTTGATGTCGCGCACCATTTGTTTCTTGGTGGCCGCAGCATGTGGAGCTCCAGAAAAATTGAACGCCATCGTGATGAGCGAAAAAAGAATCCCCACGATAATGAACGGCACCAGAATCCGGACAACACTCAGCCCGGCCCCCAGCATCGAAATGATCTCGTTCGCCCGCGACATCGCGGTCAGCGAATACAGAAGCCCCAGCAAAAGCCCAATGGGCAGGCAGATCACCACCAGTTGCGGAATCTGCGACGCATAATACTCGACCAAAATTTCAAAACTGGCGCGGCCCTGGATGAAGTCCGGCAGGTTGTCGCTGAGATCAAAAATAAACCAGATCCCGATGAACCCGAGAAAGCAGTAGAGAAACGGCGTCGCAAACTTTTTTAAAATGTAACGGTCAAGAATGGTCATCAAGCAAGCCGTAACTCATATCCGTCCTGCCGCCTTCCGTCAACAAATGCAGCCGGTGATGCAGCCGGTGAACGTCATGGCCAGCAGGCCGGACAGGATCATTGGAAGCGATGCTTTCCTGACACAAAGGGTTCGTATGCCGCGCGGATTTTGATGTATTGTTGAGGTGTTGAGTTTCCGCTGAGGCACTCGCCGAGGAGTTGGAAACCGTCATCCGCGAGAAAATCAAATTTACGGCGAGCACGATATCCGCAAAGAATTCCGGCCAACCTGAGGTGGCCTTAAACATCGTCCGCACGAACAGGGGCAGCGAACTCATGGAGCGGATTCGGGAGACAATTCGCGAACTCAAACTGCAGGTCGATAAACGCCGAGCGGCGGCCTACCAGGCGGACGCCCATGCCACCCTCCTCCGCAAGGTTTTCCGGGATTTCACGGCGCACAAGGAAAACGAGGCGAAGTTGATTGCTGCGAAAGCGGCTCTAGAGAAGGCGGATCAAGTTTTCGCCTCATGGAACGGTCATTCTGAATTCCGTACTTCCAAGTTCAGAGATCTTGATCCCGCCCGCAGAATCCCCTGAAACTGCGTAAGGCAAGCCGCTCGCGGTTGAACCTGCCTATAGATCCTGCATGTAGCTTTGCATGGAGACCTCCCCGGAGGCGATCAGGGTATCGAGACCAGCGACGGTATCGAATACCTCTGAAAATTCCGCTCGGTCTTCGGATTCCGGGTGCAGATTCAGAAAAAATCCGGCGGTCAGAATTGCCAGCGCCCCGGCTCCCAGCCAGCGCAGCAGGAAAGCGGGGATTAGCGAATGCGGGGTGCTCTGTCTGATTTCGCGGAGGATGTTGCGCGAGAAAAATGGGGAGACCGAAACCGGACGGGCGTGTCCGAGCAAATCCCACAGCGAATCATTTTCCCAATCTTCTTTCATACTGATGGAACCCGCGAGTTGGTGAGGAGTTGCGCAAAAAGTCCGAAAAATCCGGAATTTCTCCGGAAAAGAATTTACAGATTCCGGGTTCCTCCCAGGAAGAAGAGACACAAGCTTTCTTGATTTTATTCGCGTTGATTTGCGAGATTCGCGGGCAGGGATGCTACTTCTTTCCTTCCGTCTCTGCAGGGAGCCGTTCGGCGAATTCCGGGCGGTAGAACCAATCCGACCAATACCCCCAGCCGGCTTTGGTCATTTCGACGGGTGAGTCGATCCATCCGCCTTGCCCATCCGGCCTTCGGATGCGGTAAGAGTCCTTCCACATGACGGAGGTTCCTTTGGGCACGTAGAGGAACAGGTAGGGTTGATCGGCGTAGATGAGGCTCTGGAGGCGTGCGGCCTGATCGATGATGGTTTCGCGGTTGAACTCCTGCCGGATGGACCCGAGGAGTTTGTCCACCTCGGGGTTTTTGTAGCCGACCACATTGAGCTGTTCGGGATTGATCTGCGAGGAATGCCAAATCTGGAACTGATCGAAGTCATTTCCCAGCGACCATCCGAGAACCATGGCATCGAAGTCGCCTTTGTTGATGTAATTTTTGAGAAATACTGCCCATTCGTAGAGTTCGACATGGACCTCGACGCCAATCTTTCGGAATCCGTCTTGCGCCAGCGTGGCAATGTCGCGACGGATTTCGTTGCCGTTATTGGTGATGAGCGTGAACGAGAACCGCTTGCCATCTTTGACCCGAATTCCGTCCGGACCCGGCACCCAACCAGCTTCGTCGAGCAGGGCGCGGGCCTTGTCGGGATCG
>JBBQRY010000062.1:0-9744 GCA_038214335.1 Chthoniobacterales bacterium | reverse complement strand
TGGTCTCGATCTCGATGGGGGCCTGCACGTATTACACGACGCTGCGGGGGATTTCCGAAGATCTCAAAGTCGTGCGCCCGACGCTGATGTGCTCGGCACCGCGCCTCTGGGAGAGCGTGTATCAGAAAATTCTCGCCAATGTGAAATCGGCACCTCTCGTGCGGCGAATGTTGTTCCACGCGGCTTACGGGTGTGCTCGGCGGGTGCATCGGGCGGAGCGGTTCTTTTTGGGTCAGGAACTGGATACGACCGGACGTGGACTCTTGGAAAGCGCGCAACTGGCGGTGGCGCGGGCACTTGGTTGGATGGTCTGCGTGGTGCCGCTGAAGATCCTCGACCGGCTGGTGCTCGCGCGTCTGCGCGAGATTGTGGGCGGCAGATTCCGGGGCACGATTTCCGGGGGAGGTGCCCTCCAGCCTCATGTGGACGAGTTTTTTAATTTCATTGGCATTCCGGTGCTCGAGGGCTACGGGCTCACCGAGACGGCGCCGGTGCTCGCTGTGCGCACATGGAAGAATCTGGTCATTGGAACCGTTGGGCATCTTTATCCCGAAACCGAAGTGCGCATTGTCGATCTACACACCGGCGACACGCTGTATCCGAATACTTGGAGCCGGGGCCGGGGCCGCGGACGTCGTGGAGAAATCCATGTGCGGGGTCCGCAGGTGATGGCGGGGTATTACAAAGACCCTGCCGCTACGGATCATGTCCTGCGGGATGGATGGCTCAATACCGGCGACATCGGCATGGTGACGTTCAACAACTGCCTCAAAATCCTTGGCCGGTCGAAGGACACGATTGTTCTGCTGAGTGGGGAAAATGTGGAGCCCGTGCCGATTGAGGCCCGACTCGTGAGTTCCCCGCTCATCGAGCAGTGCATGGTCGTCGGCCAAGATCAAAAATTCCTTGGTGCCCTCATTGTGCCGTCTCCAGAAGGATTTCGCACGGCGGGGCTCAACGCCGGGCGCATCGCAGAGATCCTGCCGCGCGAGGATGCGCACCGGATGATGGATGCCGAAATACGGCGGCTGATCTGTGCGGAGTCTGGATTCAAGCCTTTCGAGCGCATCGCGACCTGGCGGTTCGTGCCCAGCTCGTTCGAAGTTGGAGACGAACTCACCAATACTTACAAACTCAAACGTCACGTCATCCTTGAGCGGTATCCGGAACTCATGCAGGAAATGTTCGCGGCCCAAGGCGGATAAACGATCCGGCGAGGAAATCGGAGGCGCCTGCTGAGAAAGGATTTTATGAGTCGTTCACAGGCGGAATGCCTGTGCTCCCTCAAAATCAGGGTAGCGGGCGGGATCTTTTTTCGACTTCCACGCTGTCCTTTGGCTGCTCGAAATTGAGGACCAGCATTTCCGGGAGCGAAAGGGATTCGACTTCTTTGAGTTCCGCAGCGCTGTTTCTGATGAACGAGGCGAGTTCAGTTTGGAGGCTCAGGGTTCTGTGGGTATTGCGGGCGGCGATGATCGAGAAAGCGATCCGTTTGTTGGCGGTGATGAGTTTGCGGCGCTGGGTTTCGAGGGTGTAGATCGTGCTATTGGCGGACGAGATTGTTGCTTTGCAGGTCTGAATGTTGAGGCCCAGGGCCGAGGCACCCTGCGGGTTTTCGAGAGCTTCCTTGGTGAGCAGGGCGTCTTGGGCCTCGCGGATCGTCTTCTCGGCCTCCACGACAATCGACTTCGCATACGGGATGTGGATGGCTTCAATTTTATCCATGTAATTTTTCTGGATTTTATCGAGGGCCATGAGGAGCACGGTGTAAGTTGCGTAGTATTTGCGGGCGAGGTTCTTGTCGGGCTGCGCCAGCACCATGACCTCGAGTTCCTTCGTCATGAGCTGGATGCTGCGAAAGCTTTGGGCCAGGCCGATGATGTCATTACGGTCCGGAGCGGAGCACAGGTTTTTGACGCTTTCGGCATCAATCGGAAACCCCTGTTGCTGGAGGGCGGAGGCAATCCGGTTGGCCAGCTCCGAGTTTTGGGCCATGGAGGTCTCGATCTGGCGGTTGGATTCCTTGGTGGATTCCATGCTGCCGGCGCGCGATTTGGCAATCGTCTCGGCGGCCACAGGATTGCTGGATTTCAGCTCCCGCATGTCGGCATCCGACACCTTGGCGAGTTCCTCGGAGTTGGCGATCTGCTTGCGGACCACGCTCATGAGCGCCTCATTTTCGCGGTATGTTTTGATGAGCGCGTAAAGATCCGAGCTGCCGAGTTCCACCGCCAGGGTCTCGAGCATCTGGGCGATGGTGTTCTCGTTCGAGAGGCGATCTTCGCGCAGGAGGGAGCGCTCGGGAAGCATGGCATTGCGGTCCAGCCGGTCCGCCAATTGCTGGGCGAGTTGAAGTTTCTCGGAGTTGGGCACCGTCCTGTCCGGGCTATCGGGCAGGAGGTCCACGCTGTTGCCATTCGGCTTGGTGACGGTCACGCTCTTGGTCGTCCATCCCCCGCGCCAGTTGCCATGGAGAATCTGCGATACCCAGCCGGATTGGACAAAGGGATAAGCCAAGCCGACCAGCAGAACGATCAGAATCGCTACGGTTGCCAATGCCGAAGCCGATCTGCGAACCTTCGAGGTCTCACGGGATGGATTTGTGGGAACCATCGCAGAACGGAGGTTGGGCGGTTTGTTTGCATTGGCAGAGCCATGCCGGACCGGATTTCTCGGCCGTAAATGGTAGCGACGCGATGCCGCTGCCCTTGTGCGCACCGTCACAAAAAGGCTGCGTCGCGGACAACCCGCAGGCGCAAAACCAGTATTTCTTCCCCGCCTCAAGCTCAACTTTGGCGGGAACCTTGGCGGCAACGTGCGGAGACATGCCGGAAGTATGGACCAGAATTCTGAAGTCCGAAAGGGAAAACCTTGAGCGAATCACATTCGATCCCGAACAGTGCGGAGGACGCCCCTGCATACTGCGGAACTTGGATTAGCAATCATCAATCAGGCTCTGTGGGCTTTGACTTTTTGATTTCTTTCAGAGCTTCCAGTGTGAAGTCTTGGTCTTGGTAATTGACGCGTGTGTTGAGGCGGGAGCCTTCGATTTCGGTGATCGAGTTTTTGCGCAGATCTTGAACGTCCAAATTGGCTGGGATGTGTTGACCGTTATCCTCCTTGGTGACGTGTGTGGTTTCCATACGGCGGACGGGTTTGTCAGGACTGAGGAATTTTTCCACGCGAAGCGGAACAAGCCGGTCGGTGTCCACCCAACTCCGCACGCTGGTGTAGATGGAACTCTGGCCCTTGCCGGGCTTGGATTCCAGAATCTGACAGTTCACTCGTCCGATCATTTCTTCCCCCACAAGGGTTTGCGAGTTCCATGCATAAAAGTTTTCGATGAGATCGGCATAGGCGAGGTCGCTTCCGAACAGCGAATCTTTCATATCTTGTGAACCGAGAGACTCCATTTTCTCTGGCGGAACAAAATGCGTTCCGGTGGCAGCTTGGTTTCGCGTTTGTTTGAGAAGCACGGATTCTCCCTGCCGTTCTTTCGGCCACAGAATCTGGTAGATCACATCGGTCGAGGAAGGGGTGCGTCGCTGCAGGATCTGGAGTTGGAGGGCGGTTTTTTTGGTTCCGGGGGGTTCGTTCACGTTAAGCCGGAGCCGGATGTAGGACGAACCGTCCTGCTGCAAGGCGCTGAGTTGGCTGGCAAGTTGCTTGGCGGAGAGGGAGCCTGCGGCAGCGGCGGGGCAGGACCAGAGCGTGCTGGCAATAAAGATGGCGGAGACGCAGGTGGTTACGGGGTTGGTCATATCTTTATTTCGGATTCCGCAGCGGGTTGAGTTGGGTCTTCTGCAAATAAGCGCTCGATTTCTTCATCAGAAAACGCATCCAGGTCCACGGTTTCGGCGGGGGCTGGTTCTGGAGTGGCTTGGCTGGAGGGCGAGGCATTCTTTGAGCCTGCGAGGTATTCGGCAATCAGAGCCGCAATCTGGGCAATCGTGCGGGCACGCATGAGGCTTGCCGGAGGCAGCGCCACCCCAATCGCGCTCTCGAGCGATGTCTCAATCTCAACAGCCATGAGCGAGTCGAGTCCCAAATCCGTCAGCGGCTGATCCGGGCGCAGGTTTTCGGGTTTGACGCGTAACACCGACCCCACGACGTCGAGAACAGCAAGGATAATGATTTCTGTGCGCTTGTCTGCGGGGGCTGATTCAATTTTCAGTCGCCAGTCGCTCTTTGAGCCTGCGGCGCTTTGCCCCTCGACCCCATCGGCAAAAAGGCGCTCCATGAGCGGGTTTTCTTGGCTTCCTCGGAAAGAGGTTCTCCATTTTGTCCAATCGGCACGGAGGGCCAAGGCTTGAGTGGTTCCGGCCGAAAGGAAGGACTCCATGAGCGCGGTCACTTCCTGAGGCTCGAGTGGAATGGTGCCCTGACGGGCCAAATACTCCGCCACGCGTTCATTGCGGGCCACGTATCCTTCCCCACCAAGCGCGCCCCAATTGATTGCGAGCGCGGGAAGGCCCATGGCATGACGGTGGTGGGCGAGAGCATCCAGAAACGCGTTGGCTGCGGCGTAGTTGCCTTGAGCCGGATTGCCAAAGGTGCTCGAAACCGAGGAGAACATCACGAAATGGTCCAAAGCGAGTGCCTGGGTTTTATTGTGAAGGAGCCATGCCCCCATGGCTTTTGGTCCCAGCACGCTCTGCATCCGCTCGGGGGTCAGAGCCGCAATCGGCGCGTCATCAATGACCATGGCCAAATGGAAAACCCCTTTGAGAGGGTGGCCGGATTGCGAAATCTTATGGAAAATCTCATCCACATCTTTCGTCGAACCCGCGTCCGCAAGGACGACCTCGACCTTCACACCTTGTTCAAGAAGGGCGGCGAGGAACGCCGTCGCCTCGGGCGTGGATGGTCCGCTGCGGCTGGTGAGCACGAGATGCCTTGCCCCACACTCGACAAGCCACGTAGCCACGACCCTGCCAAACCCTCCAAAGGCGCCGGTGATGAGATAACACGCTTGGGGGTCCACCGAAAAAGGCAAAGCCAGTGGCTCCCCACGTCTTGCAAGAAAGGGTTCAGGAAACGAGACGATCATTTTCCCGGTGTTTTTGCCTTGGGCCATCAGCCGGAAGGCCACATCAATCCGGCAGGCTGGAAACGAACGAAACGGCAAGGGGTGAATTTCTTTCCTGCCAACCATGTCGGCAATCACCTTGAGAAGTTCTCGGGTTCGGCCCTCATCACCTCCGAAAATGGTGTCCATCGCCACGACATGGAACGATGCGTTTTTGCGTAGGGGCCAAAGCGGAATGCGCGAGTTTTGGTAGATGTCCCGTTTGCCAATTTCGATGAACCGGCCAAACTCTGCAAGGCAGGAGAGGCCCATGGGAATCGCTTCGGACGCCAGAGAGTTCAGGACGACATCAACGCCTCGTCCGCGGGTGATCTCCATGACAGCATCCGCAAAATCGCCTCGGCGCGAGTCGATCACGTGCTTAACGCCCAAGGTTTCCAAGAGGGCACGTTTGCTCGGACTGCCAGCGGTGGCAATCACTTCAGCCCCGAGATGAAGAGCAATTTGAATGGCGGCCATCCCCACACCACCGGCCCCGGCGTGGACAAGGATTTGCTCGCCGGGTTGGAGATGAGCCACGGCTTTTAAGGCATGCCATGACGTCATAAAAACAACCGGCAAAGTCGCCGCCTCTTCAAAAGTCAGACCTTCCGGAATCGGAAGCACATCACTGGCTCTCGCCATGGAATGCGTGGCAAGCCCGAAAACTGCCAATCCAAACACGCGATCACCGGGAGCCAGATGCGTCACATCGCGGCCCACGGATTTCACAATTCCGGCGACTTCATCCCCAAAAATTCTGGCATCCGCCGTTTCCGCCGGGTAGAGAGCCAGTGCCTTCAGAACATCGCGGAAATTCATGCCGGCTGCTTTGACTTCAATTTCGACCTCTCCGGGGCCGCAAGCGGTCGGCAGAAAAGGCACCAGCCGGAGCGAATCGAGAATCCCCCGCTCCTGGGACTCGAGGCGAAGTTGCACGGAACGATCAAGCACTTTGTCCTCCCGAATAAGTCCACGGGCAATGCGCCGCACGTAACGCGCCTCCCCTCGGATAGCGATCTCCCGCTCGGTGTGGGGCTGAAAGAGTTCCTGCGTGAGGAGGAGGTCCTCAGCCAGAGAAGCAACCGGAGAAAGATCGATCCCGCAGCAGGAAATGTTGGGATATTCATTGGCCACAACCCGCAGAAACCCCATAGCTGGAGCCTGCCACACGGAAACCTTGCGGCTTCTACCGACGGCTTGAGCGCCTCGTGTGATCACATCCAATCGCAGCTTTCGACCGGGCCCCATTTCCTCAAGAGCTTGGGTGAGGCGAAGGAGGCCATCGGTTGCCGACCAAGGATTGTCGTTCTGACTTTCGTCCAGACACCATAAATACACCAAACGCTCCGGGGGTTCTTCGTTGCAGGCCGCGAGCAGATTTTTCCAATCTTCTGCCACGCCGGGCCGCAAGGAAAATTTGTCTTTCCCGCTGGATCCAAATTCCGACCCGCTGTGAACGACCCGGCATCGACCTCCGGCTGCGCGTATGTGCAAAGCCAGACGGTCTCCGAGCCCTGCCTCGTCGGCAAAAATGAGCCAAGATGTTTCAGGGGGATTGTCCTCGCTGACAGGAAGCGCAACCGGGGGCGCGACGAACTCCTTGCGGGCCATCAGACCGATCAGGCTCTCATCTCCATTCGGGCGAAGAAGCCCGGGCAGGGAGAGCACTTCACGGTATCCCACCTCACGAAGAACTTTTTCCCACTGAGCGCGCGTCAACAGCGGGTGATTTGGCCGCAGATCACGGTCCAAAAACCGCCACCATCCGCTGGTGAGACCAAAAACAGCATTCAGCCAAAGATGCGGAGACCCCACATCAACAAATACCAAACTTCCGCCGGGCGCCAAAAGGTCGTGAAGATTGCGAAGGGAATCCCGCACATCACTCACCGCGTGGATCACATTCGTGCCAACGATCAAATCAAAGGTGCCCGCCTCGAACTCTTGGGCCGTGCCTGGCTTTTCGAGATCGAAGATTTGAAATTCCACCTCCGGGAAGGACGCGAGTTTTTGACGGGCCGCAGGAAAAAAAGAAGCGGAGACATCGCTGAACACGTAGGAGTGAAGTCCGCGTTCGAGCAGGGGAAGGACCATGGAAGCAAGTCCGCCTGTTCCTGCCCCGACCTCAAGGATTCGAAGGCCTCGGCCTTCCGGGAGTTGGGCTGCCAGTTCGCCGACAACTCTTCCAATGGCTGCCAGCCATGGGCTGATGACCGGAGAGTCCCCATAAAACTGATCAAGCACGTCGGTGGTGGAACTCGAAAACAGAACCTGCACGGCATCACGTTCCGCCCGCAGAATCGGGCCAAGCTCAGCCGTCGTGGCCGCGCAAAGCATGGCTTCTGGAAGGTGGTCCGGATACGTGGTGATGTTGCCACGCAGCAGTTCCATCCTGGATTCTGCTGCCGCATGAAGAGCTGGTGTCGACTGATAACCATCATCCGTCTTTGTTAAAAGTCCGCTTTGCAGCAGATCCCCCGCCAATTGATCAAACACGGGGCGCATGGACTCCGCCACACCCAGAGATTCTGCCGTGAAGGGCTCATCGGTTTCTGTGAGCATCTTCTGAAACCCAAAGGCAACCTGCGCCCGCGCCAAATCATCACCGGCGGCATTGGCCGCTTCGAGATGATCCCGCCCGCGCATGTCGAACACTTCCTCCAGTGCCCGTTGCGCAACTTCCTGCAAACGAGCAAGAGGCTGGGACTCCGGAGAGGCCGCTGGCGGGATGCTCGATTGCTTCTCCCAGGCAACATGATACGTCACATCGCGGCCTTTGCCGGTCCGGCTGGAGCGGCGGGCTCCCTCCACGCTGATCGCACGAAACCCCTGAACGCTGACGCAAGGATTCCCTTCAGTATCATAGATCTCAATGTTCCCCTCAACGAGTTCGTCATTGGCATGAATCACTCCGGCGCGCACCCGGCCCGCAGCACCCGGCGAACGCAAAAACAAAATCCGGGAAAACCGCACGGGAAGCCTCAGGCCCGCAGTGCGTCCTTCCATGGTCGCCGCTCCGGCAGAAAAAATTTGGAGAGCTCCATCAAAAAGAACGGGGTGCAGGGGATATTCTCCTGCCCGTTTTGCAATATCTTCCGAGAGAGAAACATGGCCCAAAGATTTTCCGTCCCCCACAGAAAGCTCTCGGATCGGACGGAATTCCGGCCCATATCGAAGGCCCATCTCGCTCATGTGATCATAGAACGCGCCGACTTCCAGTGACTGCAAAGGTGAGGCGGCATCGCTCTGCCATTGCGTTCCCGAAAACGCGGAATCGGTGCGTTCGCCGCGTAGGGATCCGATGACATGGACCGACCAAGACGCACTGTTTTCGAAGCGGCTCTGAATCGTGAACGTGCGACCCGTGGGGTCATAAGTGAGCTCAAGCAACAATCCGGTCACCGGGTCGGGCAGGATGAGAGGTTTGCGAATTTCAAAATCTTCCACCACAAAAGCAGCACCTTCAAAGAGCTGCACGCCAGCCTCAAGGGCCATTTCGACAAAACCCGCAGCGGGAAAAATCGTGTGGTTTTCCACGCGGTGATCTTTGAGGAAGGCCATGTGGCGGCCATCAAGTCGTGCGATCCATGTGGGGGTAGCACGCGCAAGACGCACATCAAGGAGTCCGCGCCCTCCGGCTCCCAGCCGGCCTTCGCGGGTCTCCGCGCACTCATTCCACCAACTGGCCTTGTCCCAAGCATAGGCAGGCAGATCCAAGTATTTGCGAGAAGGGGTGATGGCTTCAAACTTGAGATCCACCCCGGCCATGTGAAGATCCATTGCCGTTTCGAGCAGGGACTCTTGCTCTCGCTCACGCCGCATGGAGGCCGCGATGGTCGGCTTGGTTGTTTCTGCCACAAGGCATTCCTGCATTGAGCGCACCAAGGCGGGGTGGGCGCCGATTTCGAGCCAGACATCCACCCCATGGTCGGCCACCGCTTGGATTGCAGAGGCAAATTGCACCGGAAGCCGCACCCCACGAGACCAATGCCCGACATCGCAGATTTCGCCAGACTCACGCTGACCGGTGACTGTGCTGAAAAAGGGAAGGCTCTCGGAAGCAGGAGAAAGACCGGAGAGCGAGTTGTGGAGGGCATCCGCCGAGGGCTTCATCATGGCGTGATGGAATGGGTAATCCACCTTCAAAAAGCGGGCAAAAATTTCTTCTGCTTCGAGTTCGGCGGCAATGGCCTCGAGGGAAGTTTTTCTGCCAGCCAAGGTGAGAGACTTAGGGCCATTAAACGCCGCAATACTCACCGTGCGGTCATGACGCGCAATCACCGCAGACGCAGCTTCGGCAGTCATACCAACCGCCAGCATCCCTCCCCCTTCGGGCATGTGGTCATCCATGCATCGTCCGCGAAGCACGATAATCTGCGCGGCCTCCTCCAGCGTGAGGATTCCAGCCACACAAGCTGCGGCAATTTCTCCCACACTGTGACCCACCACCAATGCGGGCACAACACCCCAGGCTTTCCAAAGCGCCGCAAGGCTCATTTGGATTGCAAAAATGGCGGGCTGCGAAATCTCCGTGCGGTGCATTTGGGACGTGGCTTCCGGGCGAGCCAGTTCCTCAATAAGAGAAAATCGTGCGAAGGGCCGCATGGCCTGCTCGCAATCTTCGAGCATTTTGCGGAACATCGGTTCCTGCCTCATGAGCTCCATGCCCATGC
>JBBQRY010000061.1:0-9876 GCA_038214335.1 Chthoniobacterales bacterium | reverse complement strand
CACGTCAACAACTCTCTCTTTTGTTGCGAGCATTTTAGTCTCGATTTTCTGCCGCAGCCGCGCATGGATACTCACCTATGTTGGCCAAACGCATTATCCCCTGCCTCGATGTCACGGACGCACGGGTTGTCAAAGGAACGAAATTTCTCGATCTCCGGGACGCAGGAGATCCCGTCGAGTGTGCGAAGGCCTATGATCGCCAAGGAGCCGATGAGTTGGTCTTTCTCGACATCACGGCTTCCAGCGACGGACGCGACACGATGGTCTCAGTTGTGGAGCGCACGGCGGAACAATGCTTTATGCCGCTCACCGTCGGAGGCGGCATCCGAGCCGTTGCCGACTTCCGCACAATGCTCATCGCGGGCGCCGACAAAGTGAGCGTGAATACGTCCGCGCTCCAACGTCCAGAGCTGATCCGCGAGGCCGCTCAAGCCTTCGGCTCCCAGTGCGTCGTGGTGGCCATCGATGCCAAAAGCGACGGACCCGGAAAATGGAGAGTTTATACCCATGGCGGACGCAAGCCCACCGAACGCGATGCCGTCGAGTGGGCACTCATGGCGGAATCCCTCGGAGCGGGCGAAATCCTTCTCACAAGCATGGATGCCGATGGCACCTGCGATGGCTACGACATCGCCCTCACCCATGCGGTCAGTTCCGCTGTGCATATCCCGGTCATTGCCAGCGGAGGAGCCGGCACGCTCGATCACCTTGCCGATGTGCTCGACCGCGGCAAAGCGGACGCCGTCCTAGCGGCCAGCATCTTTCACTTCGGCACCTACACCGTGGATCATGCGAAAGAACATTTGGCGTCGCGTGGCGTTCCCGTGCGGCATCGATTTGTTGGCTGAATCTAGAAAAAGAAGTTGTGCCCGCGAATCACGCGGTCGCCAACTTTTTTGGTTTATACATCAACAGGCGCAGTCCGTTGAGGCAGACGAGGACGGTGCTGCCTTCGTGGCCGACGACGCCCATGGGCAGGGTTAGGTTCACTCCGAAGGTGGCGATGAGGAGGACGACGATGACCGAGGTTGCGAAGATCAAGTTTTGCCAGAGCACGCGTTTGGCGTGCCGCGCGAGGCCGATGAGGAGGGGGATATTCTCGAGCTTGTCGCCCATGAGGACGACATCCGCAGTTTCCATGGCAATGTCGGTGCCGGCGGCCCCCATGGCCACGCCGATGTCTGCCGTGGCGAGTGCGGGCGCATCATTCACGCCGTCCCCGATCATCATGACGCGGCCCTGTTTTTTGAGTTCGCGAATCGCTTCGACTTTGCCCTCGGGCAGGAGTTCGGCGCGGACTTCATCCACGCCGGCTTCTTCGCCAATGGCATGGGCCACAATGTTCTGGTCGCCTGTGAGCATGACCACTTTTTTGATACCGAGGCGGTGAAGGCTCTTTGCAATCGAGCGGGCTTCGTGCCGGATGGTATCGGCCAGAGCCAGCGCGGCGATAGCGGTGACCGTGTCTCCGTCGCGGATTCCGATCCACACGCACGTCTGGCCGTGAGCGGCAAGCGATGCGCAGTTGGCCGCGATGTCCGCCATTCCGGTGGTTCCTTGCTCGGCAAACAGGCGTTCGCTGCCGATGACCATGCGGTGGCCGGACACGGTCGCTTCGGCACCTTTTCCGGCGGTGGATTGGAAGTCTGTGGCCTCCGGCAGCGCCAGCTTGAGAGCGGTCGCACTTTTGACGATAGCGGTCGCGAGAGGGTGTTCGGATTTGGCTTCGAGGGCGGCGGCTTCTGCAAGGAGTTGAGAGAGCTCAGGGGGAAGGGAATCCTCCATGTGGTGGACCCCGGTGGCCGTGACCATAGCGGTGACAGTGGGACGTCCGACCGTGAGGGTGCCGGTTTTGTCAAAGGCCACGATGCTGATATGCGCGGTGCTTTCGAGGTGGGAGCCACCTTTGATGAGGATGCCGCGTCGGGCGGCACCGCCGATGGCTGAGAGGACGGTTGCGGGTGTGCTAATGACGAGGGCGCAGGGCGAGGCGACGACCATTACGGTCATCGCGCGATAAAAGGCTTCGGCAAACGGTTGATGCCAAAAGAGCCATGGCACGAACCAGACGATAGCCGTGAAGACGATGACGCCCGAGGCATAGTATTGTTCGGCCTGCTCGAGGAACCGCTGGGTGCCGGATTTTTCGGCTTGGGCTTCTTCGACCAGCTTCACCATGCGGGCTAATGTCGAGTCCTCCGCCCGTTTGGTCACGGAGATTTCGAGTCCGCCGCTTTGGTTGAGCGTGCCGGCGAAGAGCGTGGCTCCGACGGATTTTGAGACCGGCATCGACTCCCCGGTGAGGCTCGATTCGTCGAGGTTGCTCGTGCCCTCGGTGATCGTGCCGTCCACCGGAACGTGCTCGCCCGGACGCACGATGACGATGTCGCCGACTTCGAGGTTTTCCACCCGGACGAGTTCGGTGCCGCCGTTGCGTTTGACGAGTGCCTTGTCCGGCCGGAGCTTGAGCAGCGAATGGATCGCCTTCTGCGTGCGCTGCAACGCATAGCTTTGGAGGACGTTGGAAAATGAAAACAGAAACAAGAGGAGCGCACCCTCGAACGGTTGGCCAACAACCCCTGCACCAATCGCCGCGAGGACCATCAGCACATCGACGTCGAGAACCTTTTCCCGAAGCGACGCGATCGCCGAGCGGACGCCCTGCTGTCCGCAGAAGATGTAGGCACCTGCATAGAGGATGTAGGTCACGACGTCGTCGAGACCATGGGTGTGATGCATGATCAGCGACGCGATCAAAAACAAAAACCCGAGCCCGCATGAGATTTCCTCGTTCAGTTCCCCCGCACGCACTTTCTGCCAAAGCGTGGTCTCGCCATCCGGGGCCGGAGGCGCGTAGGGACGCACATCTGCGCCGGTGTTGCGCACGCCTTGGAGCACGGCGGATTCGTCGGATACCGAATCGTCAAACGTGAGGCAGAGGATTTTGCCGAGATAGGTGGCGGTGGCTTTGCGCACGCCGGGGATTTTTTCGACTTTGCGTTCCAGGCGGATGGCGCAGGCCTCGCAGGCGGCACCGTCGAGCCGGAGCGTGCGCTTCTGGAGGGACGGCTTCGGGATGTGCTTTTCGGCGATCTGGCGGAGCTGGTCTTCGCTGATCTGGGCGGAGTCATACTCGATCTCAAAGGCCGTGCGCCCAGGCAATGGCTGCACGCCCACCACGCCGGTATGCCCGGCAAGAGATTGGGTGGCTTCCTTCAGATCCTCATCGACTGGCGAATTCATGCCCGGCAGATTAGCAAAGGAATTTTCTGTGTCGCTCTCTAAAGACAGGCATTCCTCAGGCACCGAGGAGGAGGCGGGCTGGGTTTTCGATGCAGTCTTTCACTCGGACGAGGAAGCCAACGGCTTCTTTGCCATCGACCAGACGGTGATCGTAGCTAAGCGCCAGATACATCATCGGGCGGACGACAATTTGTCCCTCGACGACGACCGCGCGGTCTTGGATTTTGTGCATGCCGAGGATGCCGCTCTGCGGGGGATTCAGGATCGGAGTGCTCAGGAGCGAGCCGTAGATCCCGCCATTCGAGATCGTGAAGACTCCGCCTTGGAGGTCGTTGAGCGAGACCTTGCCCTCGCGGGCTTTGACAGCATACCGGACAAGCTGGTTTTCAATTTCCGAAAAGCTCAGTTTCTCGCAATCGCGCAGCACCGGGACAATGAGTCCGCGTTCGGTGCCGACGGCGACTCCGATGTCGAACGAGTTGTTGAGGATGAGGTCGTCGCCGTCGATTTTCGAGTTGATCGCGGGAACGGCCTGAAGCGAGTCCACCACGGCTTTGATGAAGAAGCTCATGAAGCCGATTTTCACGCCGTATTTTTTCACGAACTCATCCTGGAGATCCTTGCGGAGCTGCATGACGGCGGACATGTCGCACTCGTTGAACGTGGTGAGGATGGCGGCGGTGTGCTGGGCCATCACGAGCTGGGCGGCAATTTTGCGGCGCAGAGGCGAGAGCTTTTTACGCACGGCCCGTGAAGTGGGGGCTTCGGGGTTGGCTGGTGCCATCGAGGAAAATGTGGCCGCTGGCATGGCGGGCGCGGCTGGCGTGGGTGCAGGGGCCGGTGCCGCAGGTGCGGAAGTCGCAGTTGGGGCTGACGGAGCAGGAGTCGCAGCGGGGGTGGCCGGGTTCTTGGTCGGTGGAGCGTCGGCACATTCGATCTCGGCCACCGTCTGGCCGATTTTCACTTCATCGCCTTCGGCGGCTTTGTGGTGGACGATGCCCGCTTCGGGAGCCGTGACTTCCTGCGAGACTTTATCGGTCTCGAGAGTGAAAAGAATGTCATCCTTGCTGATGTGTTGGCCGTCATTTTTATGCCAGACCGAGAGGATGCCGGAGGAGATGGATTCGCCCACTGCGGGGACTTTCACTTCAATGTTCATGGATTTCATTAAATTTCAAAGGCGGCTTTGGTGAGCGCGGCCTGTTGCGCTTTGTGGGTACCGAGGGAGCCGGCTGCGGTGCTGGCACTGGCGGGGCGTCCGGCATATCCAATGAGCGAGCCCACGAGGCCCGCGATGCGAGGAGCGATGAAATTCCATGCGCCCATGTTCTCGGGTTCTTCCTGACACCACACGAAGCGTGAGGTGTTGGGATACTTCGCGGCGATGCGCTGGAGTTTGGCGTCGTGGAGCGGGTAAAGCTGTTCGAGGCGGACAATGGCCGTCGTGTCGGTCTGACCGGACTCCTTGCGCGCCTGCACGAGGTCGTAATAAACTTTGCCCGAGCAGAAGACCATTCGGTTCACGGCTGCCGGATCTTTCAAGGAAGGATCGTCCAGGATTTCGTAAAACCGCGAGTTCGTGAAATCCTCTCCGCGGGAAACGGCATCCTCCGAGCGCAACAGGCTCTTGGGGGTCATGATGATGAGAGGCTTTCGGAATCCGCGATGGATCTGTCTCCGCAGCGCGTGGAAGTATTGAGCGGGAGTGGTCAGGTTGCAGACCTGCATGTTGTCCTCCGCGCAGAGCTGGAGATACCGCTCCAGGCGGGCGCTCGAGTGCTCGGGCCCTTGGCCTTCGTAGCCATGGGGCAGGAGCATGACAATCGAGCTGGGGCGTCGCCATTTCGACTCGGATGATGCAATAAACTGGTCAATAATGATTTGCGCTCCGTTTCCAAAGTCTCCGAATTGGGCCTCCCAGATGCAGAGCATCGAAGGAAAATCCATCGAGTAGCCGTAATCAAATCCCAGCACGGCATACTCGGAGAGCGGACTGTTATAGACGCAGAACCGCTCTTGCTTCGGGGAGATGTGCATGAGGGGCACATACGTGTTGCGCGGATTCGTCTCGTCGTAGAGGACTGAATTTCGGTGGCTGAATGTGCCCCGGCGGCTATCCTGCCCGGAGAGACGCACTGGCACGCTATCCAGCATCAGCGATCCAAAAGCCAGTAACTCGGCAAACCCCCAGTCATACGGACCGCCTGCCTTCCAAACCTGAAGCCGCCGATCCAGCACAGTGCGCTTGATTTTTGGAACCACCCGGAAATCCTCCGGCACCGTGGTGAGGGCCTTGACGAGGAGTTCGAGGGTGGATGGCGGAATTGCGGTGTCCGCCACCTCATGCGTGTAGGGCGGTTGGAAAATTGCTGTCGATCCTGCAAATTCGTTCTTGGTAGAATCCAGCGGTTTCTTGGCCTCGGCGAGGGCAGCTTCGAGTTCGGCCAGCGACTCGGCTTTGATTTCGGCAGCCTGCTCGGAGGGGACTGTGCCAAGCGCTGCGGCCTCCGCAGCAAATTTCTCGCTCAGGAGCGGGTGATTGCGGATCGTGTGGTAGAGGTTGGGATGGGTGAATGTCGGCTCATCGGCCTCGTTGTGTCCATGCCGACGGTAGCAATAAATGTCGATGACGACATCGCGTCCGAACTCCTGCCGGAACTCGAGGGCAAGCTGCGCAATCTCAATGACCGTGAGCGGGTCTTCGCCGTTCACATGGAAAACCGGGGCCTCGATCATCTTCGAGATGTCGGTGCAATACATCGTGGATCGGCCTTCCTCGGGGGTGGTGGTGAAGCCGATCTGGTTGTTGACGACGATGTGGATGGTGCCGCCGGTCCGGTAGCCCGGCAACTGGGACATATTGAAAACCTCGGCCACAATCCCCTGCCCAATAAATGCCGCATCGCCATGGATGAGGAGCGGAAGCACTTTTTTGCGCTCCGTCGTATCTCCCAGCACACGCTGCCGTGCGCGGGCCTTGCCCTGCACCACGGGATCGACGGCTTCGAGGTGGCTCGGATTCGCAGCAAGGCGGATATCGACCTTGTGCCCGCTGGGAAGTTTACGGGTGGTCTGGTAGCCGAGATGGTATTTCACATCGCCGTTTCCTCCGACGAGCTCTGGAATAAAGTTGTCTTGGAACTCGTTGAAGATGACCTGAAGTGGCTTGTTTAAAAAATTGGCCAGCACGTTGAGGCGTCCGCGATGGGCCATCCCCATCACAATCTCATCCACGCCGCGCACGTCGCAGGATTCCAGAATCGCTCCCAGCGCAAGGATCAGGGACTCGCCGCCTTCGAGCGAAAACCGCTTCTGTCCCACATATTTCATGTGGGTGAACGACTCAAAAGTCTCCGCCTCGTAGAGCTTGCGGAGGATGTCGCGGTGGACATCCGCACTGTTCAATTTTCCGCGTTGGCGGTTCTCGATGCGATCCCGCACCCAGTTGCGGATGCGTGGGTTTTGAATGTGGTTGAACTCCACGCCCACCGTCGAACAATACGTCTGGGTGAGATCCGCGATCATTTCCCGCAAAGACATCTTGCGATCTTCCCGGAAAAACCGTGACGAAACCTGGAGATCGAGATCTTTTTCCGAGAATCCGAGCTCCCGCAGAGTCAGTAGCGGGTTTTCGCGTGGGACGGTCGCCAAGGGATCCAGGTGGGCCATCGAATGCCCCATCGTGCGATAGGCATAAACCAGTGCGTCCACCCGGGTTTGAAGCGACGGCGCCACGGCACCCTCCGCCGGAGCGTCCGGCGCGTCGCCGGCACTCTGGTTGCGCGCAAAGCCCAGCTCGAACCCCTCGAAAAATGCGGACCAATCCGCGCCTACCGAGTTCCGGTCTTCCAACCAGCGTTCATAGTTTTGGTCAATCAGCGCCTCATTGGGTCGGGCGGCGAGAGAAGTATTCATGCAAATTTTTGTGTGATGCTGCCGGGGAAAAGGTTGTTTCCCACGGCGAAAGTGAGCCCACCATGCGGGATCAGACAAAATTTCGCAAGCAGGCAATGCGCGGAATTGCACCGAAAAACCATTGCAGAGGGGCGAAGCAACGGGAATGATCCCCCACATGTTCACTGGTCTAGTAGAAGAATTGGGCGAATGCCAATGGCTGCGCCGCACCACGAAATCCACCCAGCTCACTTTGTCGGCCCCGCACATTGAGAAGCGGATCCGCACCGGCGACAGCGTCGCCGTCAACGGCTGCTGTCTCACCGTCACCTCGCACAATAAGGGTCAACTTTCTTTCGACCTCCTCGAAGAAACCCTCAAATGCACGAACCTGAAATCCGTGCGGCCCGGCGATGCGGTGAACCTCGAACGCGCTCTGGCAGCCGATGGCCGACTTGGCGGACACTTTGTGCAGGGGCATGTGGATACCACCACCACGCTCCGCGCCGCCACGCCAAAAGGCGGAGACCTGCGGCTCGATTTCGACATGCCAGCCGCCTACGCCCGCTACATCGCGTATAAAGGATCGGTCGCCATCAGCGGCGTGAGCCTCACCGTTGCCGAAGTCGGCAAGGACACCTTCACGATCTGGATCATCCCCCACACCCGCAAAGCCACCAATCTCGGCAAGCTCGCACCCGGCGACGAGGTCAACCTCGAATGCGACATTCTCGCCAAATACACCGAGCGCATCCTCGCCGAAGGCAGCAACGCGCAGAGCTGAATTTATCTGTCAGTTTTCAGAAGTGATCGGGTTCCAGACGCGGTCAAATCCCAATCCCTCGAAATCCTTAACATTGGCTGTTACAAATTCCTTCACGCCGAAGACCTTCAGAGCGAGCGCGGTCCTGACATCGAAAATACGGCGTCTGGCGAAGGCGTTTTTAGAGGCTCTATTCCACAATTCGTCATGAAGTGTCTGACTGTGCGGAGGAAAGCCGACAATTTTCCAACGGGGGTGCCTGCGGTAGCGGTTCACCGCTTCCACGGCCTCGGCTGCGGACAGCGGCTTGGTCAGGACAGCCGGGTTCCGTAGCAGTACATAAAACTCGCTCAAGAGGAACTCACTGAGGGCCACGTGCTCACTTTTGGCAATGCTCCCGAGATAGGCGGCCGCCCGGCTGTGCTGGGGACATGCCTCGTTCATGGCGTAGAGCAGCAGATTCGCGTCAATGGATAACATGGCTCAGGAAACTGGCCTTTCCATATCCTCTTGTGCCAGCGCGTGCATTTCCTGAGCGGAGAGATTGTTCCATCCCAGATTGCGCGGAACGGGAGGATGCCACTCCTCGTCGGTGATCGGACTTTGTTGGTAAATATCAAGCAACTGTTCGACTCCTCGCCGAAAAGTCTCAGCCATCGACCATTCCCGCTGACCGGCAAAGTTTTTCACCCGGCGATACAAGTCATCAGGAAGTTGAATCTGCGTTTTTGTCATAAAACATCACTACATCTCCATCAAAACGATGTCAACTGCGAGATAAATCGACAAAATGAAGTTGACAAAGGACAGACCGGCTCGGTCCCTCGCCGATTCAGCCACCGTCTCGCAGAGAGTCGGGAGCGGGGAGATGGCGGACATGAGAAATTTCAGACACCATCTCAAAATTCCTCCTGGAGATGGAGTTGGCTTGTTAAAACTTGACCGAACGCAAAATTGACGCTCGCGCTGGGGGAGATGCGCTGGTAGTGGTTTGCGGATGAACCGATCCATTTTTCGGGCCTTCCTTGTGGTGGGCGCGTTTGTTTTTGTGGGATGCGAGAAGCCGAGGCCTGAGTCCCCGCCGGTTGCGGTGACCTACACGCCTGCGATCCAGAAGGAGGTTGTGGCGACACGCCAGTGGGTCGGGTTATTGGATGGATTCCAGAACAGCAACATTCAGGCCCAGGTAACCGGATACTTGCTGACGCAGAATTACAAGGAGGGCTCGGCTGTGAAGAAGGGGGATGTGCTGTTCACGATTGATCCCCGTCCGTTCCAAGCGGCTTTGGCGCAGGCGCAAGCGAATTACGCGCAGTCTGTTGCCCAAGCCCAGCTCCAGCAAATCACGCTTCAGCGGCAGGCGGAACTTTACAAGACGAAGGTGATCAGCCAGCAGCAATACGATACCTCGTATCAGGACACGCAGGCAGCCATCGCCGCTGCGGCAGCCTCGCAGGCGCAGATGGAAGCCGCTCAAGTCAACCTCGACTACTGCACCCTCAAGGCTCCGTTTGATGGCATTGCGGGACTTGCCCAGGCGCAGATTGGCGACCTGGTTGGCCCCGGCGGCAGCACATCGATCCTGACTCAGCTCTCGCAGGTGGATCCCATGAAAATGAATTTCTCGATCACCGAAGCGGAATACCTTTTTGCTTCTCCCCTGCTCGCCAAAATGCAGTCGGGGGAGGTGGCGGGCTCTACTGGTCGTCTCCGCCTCGTCCTTGTGGATGGAAAAGAGTATGCCGAGAATGGACGGTTTGATTTCGTCAACCGCCAAGTGAACACTTCCACGGGAACCATCCAGATCACCGCGCTCTTTCCCAACGCTAATGGCGTTCTGCGGCCGGGACTTTTCGCCCGCGTGATTGCGCCAGTGGAAAAAATTCCCGACGCCATTCTGGTTCCGCAAGCCTCGAGCGTTGAGTTGCAGGGCAATTTTTACATCAAAGTCCTCCAGCCCGACAACACCGTGAAAT
>JBBQRY010000060.1:0-9883 GCA_038214335.1 Chthoniobacterales bacterium | reverse complement strand
GAACTCGCCTCTGGTGGGGTGCCACTCAGGATCTGCTCAGGCACATCTGCCTGTTGAAGGAAGAGAACCATGCGCTGTGCAGGCACCCAGTCTCCTCCAGCCGTTTGATAGGAAAAGCTGTCCAAGGGATGGAATGCCGCCCAATCTGAGCGATGGATCCTCACTTGAATGTCGCCACTGCTCTCCCCAGGTTGAAGGGTGAGGCTGCTGCCGGAAAAGCCGATGAGAAGTTGCGTGGCCGCTGCCGGATTTTCAGGCACGCCTGCGGTGAAGGCACCGGTCACATGGTTCGTTCCGAGAGCCGCCCAGTCGCAGACGAAAACTGCGGAAGAACCAATCCCCAGCCACCACCGAATGCCAAGTTGGGAAATCGGCAGCGGTTGGGTGCCGAGATTTTGAATTCGCAGAGTGGCTTGCAATTGATTGCCGGAATTTTCAGAATTCGCATTTCGGAGCTGCAAAGACGCCTGGGTGCTTCCTTCGGCAAAGGAAGCAGAAAACATGCTAATTCCTATAAGCATTATTGCCAGCATGCTGCCGCAAGGGCGGGGCAAAATATGACCAGGATCACGGTTTAAAAAAAATCGCCCTGCGACGCCCGCTCCAAACAGCATGGCTGCGGGGAGCATGCAAACAACCACTAAGAGAGCAGAATCTAAAACGCGGTGAATGGCTGAACTCATGGAGCACGGACAATTTCTGAAAACTCATAAATCGTCAATTAAAAAAGAAAATTAAAAAAGAAAAATATACCCTACATCCTAAATACCGCAGAAGAATGGACCGCGGATTACAGGGATAACACGGATATTTAGCGACTTCAGAGATCCTAATGTTTAAGGAAAGCGGTTGAGACGAACATTAGTTGGGGGGGGGATCACCGAGACCGCCGACTTCTCTGTATGGGGTCGCGTCGCAGATTAGCGGGCGCGGAGGGCGCTGACGCTGGAAAGGATGCCAGCAATCATCGAGTAGGCGACCACGCCTACGAAGATGGCGACCAAAAGGATGATGGCTGGCTGGATGAGGGTAGTGAGGTGTCCGATCCGCGAGGTCAGTTCCCGGTCGTAGCGACGCGCGGCGCGTTCGAGTGCGGATGCGATATCGCCGGTCTGCTCCCCCACCCCGAGGATATCCATGAGCACGGGCGGAAAAAATCCCACCCGGCGCAGTGCGGAGGCGAGGCTGGTCCCCTCACCGACCATGGCGGCGACTTTGGTGAGGAGTCCGCGTAGATAGACATTGGCGGTGGCAGCCAGCATAAGGTTCAACCCATGGAGCAGGGTCACTCCGTTCGAGACCAGCGTGGAAAGGGTCTGCAACATTTCGGCGTAAAATTTTGCCCGGAGGACGGGGCCGACAACCGGGATGTCGAGCATCGCGCGATGCCACCATGCCCGGCCCGCAGGGGTCTGCACCGCTGCCCGGATCAGCAGAGCGGCCAGTCCGATGACCGCCAGCACCGCCCACCACCAACGTCCGAAAAATCCGCTGACCGAAATCAGAATCTGCGTGATGAGCGGAAGCTTCTGGCCGGTTTTTCCCAGCAGCACCGAAAGCTGCGGCACGAGGAACGTGAGGAAAATAAACATTAGGACAATCGCTGAGGCAAAAACAATGCTCGGATACAAGAGCGAACTCACCACCCGCTTACGAAGATCCTCAATGAGTTCGAGGTAAGCGCACTGGCGTTTCAGGATTTGCGGCAAGGCCCCACCCGCTTCACCTGCCGCTACCAGATTGCAGTAGAGCGCATCGAATGTGCGTCCGCACTCGCGCAATGCCTGGGAAAAACTCACGCCATCGCGCACGCGCTGCCGCAGCTTGGCGGCGACGAATTTCACATCGGACTTTTCCTGCCTTTGCTCAATGACCTTGAGCGCCCCTTCCAATTGGAGACCGGCTTCGAGGAGCTCTGCCAACTCCTCCGTGAAGTAGAGGAGTTGAGCCAAGGACAACTTCGCGTGCCCGATCTCTGGACCTTTTGTTGCAGCCTTCTTGGGTCCCGTGCCCGACTCTCCGACGGAAACGGGTTGGAGTCCTTTGCCGCGCAGGATCCGGTAGGCCTCGACGCGCGTCGCGGCCGTGATCGTGCCGGACGTGATCCCACCATCGGGCTCGGTCGCTTTGTAGGAAAATTCAGGCATGGAGGACGACCGGAGGCTGCAAATTTCTCAGCGTGGCACTTCGGGCGTTTTGGCGGTATCCGGAGGTTGGATGGCGGATTGGAGCCGGGCGGCTTCGAGGGAAACGCTTTGAAGGAAATTCGACGGTCCGTGCTCAAAGAGCACAACAAAAACGAACGTCATGGCTGCCACAAGCAGCAGGCGGATTGCGAAGGCGATAAGGGATGTCAGCATGGTAGAAAATAGGGACGAATGGAAAACCCGCGCGCGAGCGATTTGCCGGGAGCGATGACTTGGATGCCGGCCTTTTCCTCAAAAGGCACCGGCGGATTGCTGTCGGGCAGTCCCCAGCAGGGTTCGATACACACGAACGCTTTGGAATCACTCCACAGCGTCACATACGGCGCCTCGGAAAAATCTAATTCAACAGCCGTTCCCCGGACGGAATCCTCCAACCGGAACACAGGCTCGGGAACCTGCTCAAGGCCCAGCAGAAAGGAACCGGGCAGGTCGGATTTTGCAAAGGGCATCTCGCCTCCGGGAAAATCGATTTTCGCCGTTTCGCCATTGAGGAAATTTTCCGGTGCCATGTGCCAGACATAGCGACCCGCAGGCAGGAGCACGCGCGCGGAATCGAGACTCGACACCGCAAATCCCGGATGCACCCCAAAACTCAGATGGGCCTCCAGCTCCGGCTCCTCGTTTGTGAGAGAGAATTCCACCCGCACCGATCCTCCAATGAGCCGATACGTCAGGCGGAGCGAGACACGAAGCGGGTAGGCATCCGGCGGAATATCCTTCGCCGCCACATGGTAGGCCAGCCCGTCGGCAAGACGCTCCGGCTCAGCAAAATCAAAATGCCGAAGGAATCCATGATTGCCTCCACGGATCACTGACCCGCGATACACCGATTGCTCCTTCCAAAGACGGTGCAGAAAATATCCCATCACCGTGGCATGGTTGCCCCAGCCGGAATCCGGCACACTCAGATCGTCATCGCGATACAAAAATCCCACCCCCTCCTGCGACAGGCTCACCATCTCAGCTCCTGTGCGGGCCACCGCCAGGCGCAGGCCATCGCATTCGACGCCGTCGATCACGATTCCTTCCCGCACACACGTGTCAAAATTCATCACAACGCGGATTCGATCACAATCTCCACAGATTATCAAACTCCGCGTGAAAATCCTCTCGCCTCACGGGAATTTTCGGAGACGGTCGCCATCGGCAATCCATAACTGTCATTGAAGTGACAAATACCATTCGGCGGGCGTTTCGCGAGCGCAAGATCACAAGAACAGCTCACGCCGCAGCCTTCCGCCAGATTGAAACAGACATCGCGGATGGCATCCTTCTCCGACGCGACCTGATGGAAAGCGACCTATACCGCAAAGCACGCGAACTCTCCAAACGGCACACGCCAAACCTTCCCGCTCGGTCATTTGATATCCTTCAAACGGCCTCGGTGCTGCTCTTGGGCGCGGATTCCATATGCACTTTTGACACCCACCAGCGGCAACTTGCCAAGGCCGTGGGTTTGGAGGTGTTGCCGAAGCGGATGCGATCAGACCAAAGCTGAAGGCCGTTCTCTGAGAATGGTCCGCTCCATCTCGCGCATCGCTTTGATGACCTTGTTTGGCAATCACTAGGCATCCTTCACTTTGCCACGAAGCTTCTTGGTATCGCCACGGCGGCGTTTGGACTCGACCATCTTCCGTTTTGTGCCTGGAGACCGCCGGGCAGCTTGGGCACGTTTTTTAGAGCGGTGTGCCGCCCGCTCCAACCGATGGGCCTCGCGGAGGGTTTCAAATTTTTCGGCTAGGCGGAACCAGGCTGCGCGCCGATTCATTTCTCGGGAGCGGTGTTCAGAGGCTGCGACACCAACACCCGTTGGCCGGTGGACGAGGCGCACCAGAGTCTCCACTTTATTGACATTCTGGCCCCCAGGTCCGCTACTGCGGGCAAAGCTCTCCTCAATGTCATCGAGGCTGATGCCACAATGCCGGAGCCGCTCTTCAGGCGTATCTCGATCAGGTTCCATCAGTGCAAGGGTGCATCACGTCCCGAATCATGCCAGCATCGGGACATCCGTATCGAGAGGAAAAACCAAGGTGGCCGGGGGCGGCCACCCTCCGGTCCTCGCTTCGCTCGGGGAAAACGCCCTTCCGCCGGAGGTGGGGCACCCTCGCCCTACTCCTCATCAGGCGTAACTTCCGCAATCAGTATCGCTTCCGAAAAAAGCCACTTCACACTTCCACAGTCTCGGCGTGGGATTGCTCGACGGCGAAGGTGAGTTTGTCGCCGTCGCGTTTGACTGTGACCAAATCGCCGGGTTTGATGTGGCCGCGGAGGATTTCTTCGGCCATGGGATCTTCGAGGTAACGTTCGACGGCGCGGCGCATGGGGCGTGCGCCATAAACGGGGTCGTATCCCTTGTCGATGAGGAGGTCGCGGGCGGACTCGTCGAGGGTAAGATGGACATCTTTCGTGCGGATGCGCTCGATGACCTTGATCATTTCGAGGTTTACGATGCGGATGAGGTCCGGCTTCGTAAGGGTGTGGAAGACAATGATGTCGTCGAGGCGGTTGAGGAACTCGGGTTTGAAGACCCGTTTGGTTTCCTCAAGGATTTTGCCGCGCATGGCATCGTAGTTGTCGTCGAGGTTTGGAGCACCGAACCCGAGGGTCGTCTGTTTGCGGATCAGCTCTGCGCCAACATTCGAGGTCATGATGATGATCGTGTTCCGGAAATCGATCTTACGTCCGAGCGAGTCGGTGATTTTTCCTTCCTCAAGGATTTGCAGCAGGAGGTGCATGACATCCGGGTGCGCTTTTTCGATTTCGTCGAAGAGCACGACCGAATACGGACGTCGGCGCACGGCTTCGGAGAGCTGTCCGCCTTCCTCATAACCGATGTAGCCGGGAGGCGACCCGATGAGGCGCGATGCTGTAAACTTCTCCATGTATTCGCTCATGTCGATCTGGATGAGAGAGTCCGCGTCGCCGAACATGAATTCCGCGAGGGTGCGGGCCAGGAAGGTTTTGCCAACGCCTGTGGGGCCAAGGAAAATGAATGAGCCGATGGGACGGCGTGGATCCTTCAGGTCCGCCCGGGAGCGGCGGAGGGCTTTACTAATGGCGACCACGGCTTCGTTTTGGCCGATCACTTTTGTCTGCATCTGGGATTCCATCGCAAGCAACTTGGCCGTCTCCTGCTGCTCCATGCGGGAGAGCGGAACGCCGGTCCACTTCGAGATGACGTGCATGATATCATCCTCTGTGACAACGACTTCCTTCTCGTCCTTGTTCGCCTTCCACTCGGTGAGAATGGCCTCCAGCTTTTCCTTCTCCTGCTTTTCGCTGTCGCGCAGAGCGGCAGCTTTTTCAAAATCCTGCGACTTGATGGCGGTTTCCTTTTCAATCCGAATACGCTCGATTTCGGACTCGATGTCTTTGAGATTCGGAGGCCGCGACATCGAAGCGATGCGCGCGCGGGAGCCGGCTTCATCCATGACATCAATGGCTTTGTCGGGCAGGAAACGTCCCGTCAGATAGCGATCCGTGAGTTTTGCGCTGGCTTCTAAGGCCGCATCAAGGATTTTTGCCTTGTGGTGAGCTTCGTATTTCGGGCGGATGCCCCTAAGAATGAGGATTGTCTCATCGACCGAAGGAGCCTCGACCTTGACCTGTTGGAACCGGCGCTCAAGGGCGGCATCCTTCTCAATGTATTTGCGGAACTCGTTGAGTGTCGTGGCACCAATGCACTGGAGCTCGCCGCGGCTGAGGGCGGGTTTGATGATGTTCGACGCGTCCATGGCACCCTCGGCCGAGCCTGCGCCCACAATCGTATGCAGTTCGTCAATGAAGAGGATGACGTTTTTGTTGCGACGGATTTCGTCCATGACCGCTTTGATGCGCTCCTCGAATTGGCCGCGGTATTTCGTGCCTGCGACCATGAGTGCGAGATCCAGGGTGATCACCTTTTTCTCGTGGAGGATCTCGGGAATATTGCCGGACACGATTTCTTGGGCCAGGCCTTCCGCGATAGCTGTCTTGCCGACACCGGCTTCGCCGATGAGAACCGGATTGTTCTTCGTGCGGCGGCAGAGGATTTGAATCACCCGCTCGATCTCGTCCTTACGTCCAATCACTGGATCGAGTTCGCCTTTCTTGGCCATTTCGGTGAGGTCTCGACCGAAGGCCTTCAGTGCGGGAGTTTTGCCATCCTTCTTGCCACCGGCTGCAGTGGGGACAGCGTCGCCCTCGTCGGATGGTGCGAAATTGGGATCCAGTTCGCGGAGGATTTCGTTGCGGGTGCGCTCGATGTCGATCTCGAGGTTTTTGAGCACACGGGCGGCCACGCCTTCGCCTTCGCGGAGGAGTCCGAGCAGGATGTGCTCGGTGCCGACATACGAATGCTGGAGGTTTTTGGCTTCCTTCCCGGCGAGGGCGAGAACTTTTTTCACGCGCGGGGTGTAGGGGATGCTGCCGGTCATTTTGGTTTCTGGACCAGACCCTACCTGCTTCTCGACTTCCATGCGCACGGTGTCGAGGTCGAGGCCCATCTTCTCAATCACGTTCACCGCGACGCCTTGGCCGAGTTTGAGGAGTCCGAGCAAAAGATGCTCGGTGCCAACGTAGTTGTGGTTAAACCGGTCGGCTTCTTTGCGGGCCAATGACAGCACCTGTTGCGCTCGTGGAGTGAAGTTATTCATCGTGTTTTTTTTCCGTGGCTTCCGGCGTATGGGCCTTTAGCTTACCAATATCCGGTTCCGCCACCTGACTCAACTTTGCGCGGATTATCTCTGCGCGCAAGGAGTCCCTTTCATCGGGTGCCATTTTTTCTGCGGCGGCCCCCTTCTGGAGGTGCGCGGGTTGGGTCTCAATAAAGAGCTCATCCACGGGAAACCGGCAGGTCTCCGGAAAGACGCCAAGGTCCACGCCCAGCTTCAGCACCGAGAGCAAATTGAGAGCTTCCTTGCTGCTCATGGCATAGGCGTGGGAGAGCACTCCGTAGGCGCGACCGATCTGGTCGTAGAGGGTCACGGCCTGACGCTGGGCTAGGAGTGCACGGGCATTCTGCTCGTGCTCAAGGATTTGCTCGATCACGCGGTTCAGACGGCCAATGATTTCGTCCTCGGACTCCCCGAGGGTCGTCTGATTTGACACCTGAAAAAGATTGCCCATGGCCTCGGTGCCCTCGCCATGCAGACCGCGGACAGCGAGGCCGATTTTGTTGACGGAATTGATGATCTTATTCATCTGGTCGCTCATGACGAGGCCCGGTAGATGGAGCATCGCGGAAGCCCTCATGCCGGTGCCGACATTGGTTGGGCAGGCGGTGAGGTAGCCGAGATCCGGATCAAATGCGTAGTCGAGCACGGATTCCAGCTCGGTGTCCACATGGTTGATCATCGCGTAAACTTTGGTGAGCTGGAGCCCGCAGCAGATGGCCTGCATCCGAAGATGGTCCTCCTCGTTGATCATCACGCTGAGGGTTTGCGGAGCATTCATTACCACGGCGCTGCCCGCCCCCTTGGCGGCGTGCTCGCGGCTGATGAGGTGCCGCTCGACGAGGACCTGCTTCTCGAGCGGACACAGGGCCTCGAGGTTTTCGGAATACGCGTCGGCCATTTCCGGAAGCTGCTCGACCGCCTCCTTCACAAGCCGCATCACCTCCATGCGCTCCGCCTTTTTGGCCCATCCGGGAAATGGCTTTTCGCGCAGATTCCGGGCTAGGCGCACGCGGCTGCTCACGACAATGTTCCGGTGGGGACCGTCCCCAGAGAGCCACTCGCCGGTGCTGGCAATGATTCGGGAAAATTTCATGGGGCGGCCTCCATTTGGCGGATTTGATCGCGGATGCTGGCGGCCTGCTCGTATTCCTCAGAGGCAATAGCCTTGCCGAGCTGGTCCTGAAGCGCCTTCATCTTCTCGCTCTGCTCGCGCACTTTATGGAATTCCGCAGGAGACTTGCCGGTGTGGGCAATTCCTTTGTGCATGTTTTTCAACATCCCGGAAAGCCCCTCGGCAAAAACCCCATAACAGGCACTGCATCCGAGACGCCCGGTCTTTTTGAAATCCGACTGCGTGAATCCGCACACCGGGCATTTTTTGGCTCCGGGGTTGTTCTCAATTTCCTGCGCGGCTCCCAGACCCATGAGCAAATCGGCAAGAGCAAACCCCTTGGGATCGTTCACCCCCTTCTCTTTCGAGCAGGATTCGCAGAGGTTCACTTTCTGCATTTTCCCATCGACGATTTGGGTGAGAAAGACCGTGGCTTCTTTAGACTGGCAGACATCGCACCGCATACTATGGGTCAATCACCGTGCCGGTCGAGGCGGTCAATTCGTGGAAGCGGGCCATCAGCCGCTGGGTGATCGGTCCCGGCTCGCCCGACCCAATCGAGCGGTTGTCCAAGCGCACCACCGGGATGACCTCCGCCGCCGTGCCCGTCAGAAAACACTCGTCCGCCGTGAAGACATCGTAGCGGGTCATTTCGGGTTCGGATATCGAAAGCCCCATCTCGGCGGCCATGTCGAAGACCACGGCGCGGGTCACTCCCGCCAGCGCCCCGGAAGAGGTCGGCGGCGTGAAAATGCGTCCGTTTTTCACCGTGAAAATATTGTCGCCCGTGCATTCCGCGACGTAGCCCTGCTCATTGAGAAGGAGACCCTCGCCCGCTCCCGCCTGCTGGGCCTCGATTTTGGCCATCACGTTATTGAGGTAGTTCAAGGACTTCACCATCGGACTCAGCGAACCATGTGGGATCCGCCGTGTCGCACACGTCACCACGTTCAGCCCGTGCTCGTATTTGTCGGCAGAATAGAGCGTGATCTTCGAGGCAATGATGAACACCGTCGCCCGCGGACAGAGCTGAGGATTCAGCCCCAAGTCCCCGCATCCGCGGGTCACGACCAAGCGCACATACCCATCGCGCAAGTCGTTCTGCCGGATCGTCTCCAAGAGTGCCTCCGTGATTTGCTCGCACGTGAGTCCGATCTCCAAACAGATCGCCTTCGCAGAATCGAACAATCGTCCCACGTGCTCCTCGAGCCGGAAAACCCGCCCATTGTAAAACCGAATCCCCTCAAACACGCCATCTCCATAAAGAAGGCCGTGATCGAAGACCGAAATCTTCGCGTTCTCTTTGTCGTAAAACTCTCCGTCGATATAAATTTTCATGTGGCAACATCCCATGTCCCTCCACAGACACGGAAACCCATGACTATGGCGCGGGTTTGGAAAATTCTCAACCCTTTCGTTACCCGAAAAAATCTCATCGCTTCCCGCTGCGAACTCTGCGCATAGTCTCCGCGCACCCTCCCGGATCCCAAGACATGCTCAAAAAAGTTGTCCTCACCAATATTTACACATCGAAATCCACGGAAGTCATCGTGGATACCGATGACGATACAAAGGCGGTCCTCGGTGCTGGCAAAGCCCCCAACGAGTCGGCACTGGTGACGGACGTCATTGGTCTGGACGAGGGCGTTTACCGGTTGACGTCAAAGAAGCCGAGCCTTGACGAAACGGTCTCGCTGTTCAGCGGCTTGGCGCGGTGTCTCGAACGGAACATCAGCACGATCAAGAGCCTGGAGCTGATGGCGGCGCGGTTGAAGTCGCCGCGCTACCGGGGTGCCGTGGCGGATATTGCGCATCACATTCTTTCCGGGGATAAAATGAGCGATTGCTTCGCGATGCACCCGGATCTTTTCACCGAGGACGTGGTGGCCCTCATCCGGGCGGGTGAGGAG
>JBBQRY010000059.1:0-9897 GCA_038214335.1 Chthoniobacterales bacterium | reverse complement strand
ACGGCAAACACCCTCATCAGCATGGGGTTGTTGGCGGAACGTAAAAACCTTGCTGCGATCCACTGCTGCTCCATCCCCTAATCCCTCAATCGGCAGTCGGGGACGGAATGTTTAATGGCTCAGAAGGCAACTTCGAAGGGGATTCCTTTGAGACAACCGCCGCCGTGTTGCCAAGAAATGCGGGAAGTTCGACGCCGACATTTTTGGTCAGTTCTTGAAGCGGAGGAATCACGCCGACGAGGCTGGAAAGAAAATCGGCGGTGCTGCCTTTGCCGTCTTTTCCTTTGCCACCTTCCCAAACCGTGATCGAATCAATCTTGAGGTTGGAAATAGCTTTGACCTGTTCCTCGACGAGCTTGGGCAGTTGCTCGGTGATCATGAGCTGTGCGGCTTGGGCTGCGCCACCGGCTGCAGAAATGATCGAGCGAAATCCATCCGCCCGGGCACTGAGCTGTGCAAGCGTGCCGTCTGCCTGAGCCTGCATGAAGGCACGAAGACCATCCGCCTCACCCTGTTTGGTGACGCGCAGCCGCTCGGCATCACCCTGCGCAGTGAGTTCGATCCGACGCTTCTCGGCCTCGGCTTCCAGCTCGATCCGAAGCTTGGATGCCTCGGCGGCTAAGCGCACTTGGTTCTTCTGGGCCTCCGCAATGACCTCAATCCGGCGTCTTTCAATTTCCGCCTGCACCACGACGGTGGCTGTCTGAGCGGCTTCGTCGCGTTTCGCACGCTGGCGCTCGGCGAGTGCTTCCGCCACATAGGATTCCTCAAGCGATTTCGCTGCTGCAACCTTTTCCGCTGCGGTCGCCGCGCGGAGTGCCTCCGCTTCTTGTTCGCGGCGCAGTGCGGTGGATTTAGCAATTTCGACGGCCGACAAGTTTTCTCCCTCGGTCGCACGGGCATTCGCCTCGGCCACCCGAATCCGCTGGTCGCGCTGAGCCTCGGCGGCACCAATGTCGCCATCGCGTTCCTGCTGAGCCACTTTGATTTTGGCTTCGTTGATCGCCCGTGCAGCGGCTTCTTTGCCGAGCGCATCAATATAGCCGGACGCATCCGTAATATCCTGCACGTTGACGTTGATGAGTCGAAGTCCGACTTTTTTGAGCTCGACCTCGACGCCCATCGAAATGTTCGCAATCAGCTTGTCGCGGTCTGCATTGATCGCCTCAATCGGCATCGTGGCAATGACCACGCGCATTTGTCCGAAAATGATATCCCGTGCGAGCTGCCGGATCTCGTCAAGATCCAGCCCCAGCAGGCGTTCCGCCGCATTTTCCATGACGCCCGGCTCGGTGGAAATTCCGACCATGAACGTGGATGGCGTATTGACGCGGATGTTTTGCTGCGAGAGAGCGCCTTCGAGTTTGATGTCGATCGGGATCGGGGTGAGGTCGAGGAATTGATAATCCTGAATGACCGGCCAGATGAACGAGGCTCCGCCATGGTAGCAGCGGGCGGAAAGGTTGTCGCCGCCGATCTTGCCATAGACGACAAGGATTTTATCCGAAGGACAGCGCTTGAAACGGGTTGCAAAGGCGACAACGACCATGAAGAACAGGACGATGACACCGACGACGATGATGAGGATTTCGGGCATGAGAGGAGAGTATTAAGTATTAAGTCTTAGGTTTTAAGTGGGGGAAGTTTTCAGTTTTCAGTGCGGCAGAACTCAGTTTTCAGCGTTTCTTCTTTCAAGTTTCAGCTTTCAGTTTTTCTAAAGAGGTATCACCTCTAACGTGCCTTGGTCGATGAGGGCGATGACTTTGACTTTGGCTTGGGGTGCGAGGGGGGAGGTGTGGGCGGTGCGGCAGGAGATCGTCTGCAGGCGGCCTTGGATCAGGACTTCGACCTGGCCTCCGCCTTGGAATGTCGGAGGGACGGTCACATAAACCGTGGCGACTTGGCCAATGGCATTTCGGTAATCTAAGGTTCCGCTGGATCGCAGCGAATAGAGTGCACGCATGAGGCCGTAGAGTCCAAAAAGAAATGCGGCACCCACCGTGACCGCAAAAGCCAGAGCCGCCGCGAGTCCGAAGCCGGCTTTGAGCGCAATGACACCCGTCCATCCGAACCCGAAAAAGAATCCGGTGACAGTGCGCACGGAAAACATTCCGAGTTGGTCTGGATGGTCGAAGGTGGAATCCGGCAGGTCATGGTGATCGAATCCCACGAGGGTCAACACCACTTGGATCAGCAAAAAGATTCCGGCGACGATTCCTGTGCCGTAAAAGATTTGAAGAGGAAGGACCAGGCTATGCCACCATGTTTCCATTAGGCGCACACGCTAGCAACGATTCCGGAAGCTGACGAGAACTTCCTGACAAATGTAGAAGGGGTCAGTCCCATAACTTATAATTTCCGCAAAAATGAGATGGTCAAGGGTATGGGACATGTCTTGGAGGTCTGGACGCTTCTCCAAAAATGTCCGAGGGGCAAAAATGAGAAAACCCGGTCTGTCGAATGACAGAACGGGTTTTCTCGGTGGCGGGAGGGAAATTTGAGCGTGCCTTACAGCGTGCTTTTAAAGGCTTTTCCGGCGGTAAATTTGATGCCTTTGGAAGCTTTAATACGAATGGGTTCGCCGGTTTTCGGATTGACCCCTTTGCGGGCTTTGCGGGTTGCGACTTTGAACGTGCCGAATCCGATAAGTTGTGCGGATTTGGTTTTCTTGATGCCCACTTTGAGGCTGTCGATCACGGCATTCACTGCGCGTTCGGCATCTGCTTTGGTGGAGTCGAGTGTTTTCTGGACGGCTGCTACGAGTGCTACTTTGTTCATGAGGTGAGTGATTTGTTTTTTTGTGAGGAAAGTTTGAAGACAAACTTCTTGGCGTAAAATTGCTCAGAAATTCTTGATGGTGTCAAGCGGGGAGCTGAAATATTTTTAAGAATTTCGGTTGGTGGCTTTAATTTGATTCGTCGGGCGCAATAGCATTCGGTTCCTCGGCGGGTTCCTCTTTGGCTTTATCGGGGGTGTAAATTTTCTTGAGAAGCTTGCCGATGATCGGTGCGGCGTGCGAGCCGCCATGGACGGTATTGTCGTTTGGTTCGCCCTCGTAGAGTGCGGCAAAGGCGTATTGCGGATTTTCTGCGGGGGCAAAGCCGGCAAACCATGCGGCGGTGCGCTGGCGGTCGGTGGGGCCCCATTGGGCGGTGCCAGTTTTTCCCGCGACCTGCACGCCCTTGACCTGGGCGCGGTGGGCTGTGCCCTGGCCATCGCTAGTGACCGCGACAAGCGCCTTTCGGAGAAGGGCATCCACCTCCGGGGTGATCGGGATTTCGTCCCGGACGCGGTCGGGATAGGCGGCGATGACGCGGTTGCCAATCGTCTGAACCTGTTGGACCAGACGTGTCTGATGGAACCGTCCTCCTTGGGAAATGACTCCCATGCCCTGCGCCATCTGGAGCGGACTGATCAGGATGTCGCCTTGGCCAATCGACATGTTTGCGACATCTCCATTTTTGATTTTTCGGCGATGCACACGGAGCATGTATTCATCATTGGGAATATTGCCCGCAGTCTCGGACTTGACGGGGATCCCCGTGCGACGTCCGAGTCCCACGCGGTTGGCGTATTCAATGATCGGTGGCGCCCCCATTTTGAGACCTGCTTGGTAGAACCATGTGTTACAGGATTGGGTCAGCGCCTCTTTGAAATTCAGCGAACCGGCTCCGGCTTTTTTCCAGTTTTTAAACGTGTGGTCGCCGATCGTGATGGCAGTTGGGCAACTGAATTCCGTGCCGGGACGGATTTTCCCCGAGGCGAGTCCTGCGAGTCCAACGAACGTCTTGAAAGTCGAACCCGGCGGATAAGCGGAGCGGAAGGCGCGGGGAACGAGGGGGTCGGAGGGGTCTTTATTGTAAGCATCGAAAACCGTGGAGCGGAGGATCGGAACGAAATCGTTCGGGTTGAAGCCGGGGTTTGAGGCCATGGCGAGGATTTCGCCCGAGGGAGCATCCAAGAGGACAAGGGCTCCGCGTTTGGAGTTTTCGGAGAGGATTTTCTCGCAGAGTCGCTGGAGAGATTCATCGAGAGTGGTGATGATATTGTATCCGGGAACGGGCGGGCGGGCGATGCGCTCGGAGGTTTTGTTTCCGTTTTTGTCATAGGTGATGTGGAGGATGCCCGGCTGGCCGCGGAGTTCGTCGTTAAAAATTTGTTCGAGCCCCTCGCGTCCTTCGCTTTCGGGAAAGATGAGATCGTTGTTTTCCATGGGACGGATCGAGAGCGGGGCTTCGCGTCCGGTGTATCCGATGATGTGGCCGGCGAGGGGTCCGTTCGGATAGAACCGCACGTAAGTCTGGCGCAGGATGAGTTCCTGGGGCAGCCCGCCTTGGATCACGGCCAGCTCGGTAGGCAGAAGGTCCTCAATGAGATCCAGCGGAAGAACCCCGCGGTTTTTGTAGTGGCTGAGAATAGCGTCGTCGGAAATCTGGATATCGCGCTTGAGAAGGCCCTTGGCGAGGGTGATTTGTTGATGCGCGAACGCGAGAACCCGCTGGTCATTCCACTCGAGTGGGGTCGGAAAATTGATCGCCAAGTTGTAGCTCAGGCGGCTTTGTGCGAGGGGACGGCCATTCCGGTCGGTGATCTGACCGCGCGGAGCAGGAATCGCGAGCGTGTAGGTGCGGGCCTGTTTCTGGGTTTCCCATGTGGGCTTCGGATTTTCCACCGAGCCGGTATTGTCGATGGTTACGTCCTGCGCAACGAGCAACAGCGGCAACGCCAACAGGAGGTTAAGGAAAGCGGACTTCATTTCGGAAGGGACGATACCTGAAAATTTCACAGACTCTATTGGAAAATGAGATTGCGTGTTCGGCGGCGGTCTTGGATGATGTTGGCTTCTTATGTCAGAAGCCTTTGATCTGGAATTGGCCACGCGTATCGAATCCTTCGGCGTCATTGCGGTCCTTGTGGTGGACCGCGTGGATGACGCCGTCCCTCTCGCCCGCGCATTGCTGGATGGCGGAGTGGGGGTCATGGAACTGACCATGCGCACGCCTGTGGCCCTTGATGCACTGCGTGCCATCCGGGCTTCGGTGCCGAAAATGATCGCCGGAGTCGGCACCATCCTTACGCCCGCCCAAGTGAGCGAAGCCCAAAATGCCGGGGCAGTCTTTGGGGTGGCACCGGGAATGAATCCGCGTGTGCTCGCTGCCGCAAAAGAGGCAGGGCTGCCCTTTGCACCGGGGATTACGACTCCTTCCGATATCGAGGCAGCGCTCGAATTCGATTGCCAGCTTTTGAAGTTTTTCCCGTGTGAGGCGAGTGGCGGACTGGCTTACCTGAAGAACATCGCGGCTCCTTATGCGCACCTTGGACTGAAATATATTCCGCTCGGCGGGCTGAATGAGAAGAACATGGCCACCTATCTTGCAGACCCGCTGGTGAGCGCACTGGGAGGTTCCTGGCTGGCTCCCCGCGAGCTCATTCAAGCCGGCGACTGGGCGGCCATCACCGCGCGTTGCACGCAAGCCACAGAAATCATCTCCGCCACCAGAAAACCCTGATGAAAAATACCATTATCTCTTTTGGCGAAATCATGGGCCGATTCGCGCCTCCCGGATTCCTACGTTTCCGCGGATGGGACTGAGATTCTATTTGTTGTCTATCCGGCCAAAAAACAGTTAGGTTCCCGAATATGAAAGCTCTTCTGTTTCTTCTCGCAGCAGCTGCTGTCGCGGTGGCGGAACCGCTTGCCGTTCCGACTCCGACGCCCAAGGAAATCAAACCTGGACCGGACGGACTCATCCATCTCGAAGCCAAACCCGAGATGATCGACCTCATCCCCACGCTCGCTGTGACCAGTCTCCGACAGGCTGTGGAATTTTATTCCAACACACTCGGGTTTCACCTGATTATGCAAAGCGGCAACTACGTGGCCGTCGGTCGCGAGAGCGTGCAGATAGGCTTCGTCTCGGATAAAAATGCGATCAAGGGCTACCGTCCCTCGTTCTACATTCGTATGGCGCGGATCGATGACTTTTACAAGCAGGTCCAGGCAACCGGGATGAAACTGACCAGCGAATTGAAAACATCGTCTTCCCAAATGCGCGAGTTCTCGATCACGGATCCGGATGGTTACACGCTCATTTTTGGCGAGTATATTGGGTCCAAGGGGAATTGACACCCACCGAAACCCGGAGGTAAGTTCCACCATATGAAAACTCTTCTACTTTCACTCACCGCAGTCTGCGCACTGGTGCCCACGACCCTTCGGGCCTTTGATGATGTCAAAATTTCGCCCACGCCGGTTCGCTTGGCGGCGTCCCGAGCGAATGACAATGGCAACAAGAACGTCGCTTCCAAGACGATGGCCTACACGGTCAAGGTCGTGAGCAGCTCGTTCAAAGCAATTCCGAACGTCACGATCAAATACAATATTTTCTACACCTCGGCGCGGCTCGGAGACAAAAGCGATCCCGAGGTGCAGGTCAGCAAGGGATCCCATGCGATCCCTCTCCTCGAGAACAATCGGCCGGTCGAGTTCGAGACGGAATCCATTAAGCTCCAAAAGGCCTCCTTGGATGGCGGATGGTATTTCGCCAACGGGGCATCGGCAAGCACCCGCGACAAGGTCGTGGGCACATGGTTCAAGGCCTTCGATGCCACCGGCAAACAGATTGGCGAGTATATCAACCCCTCGACCCTCTCCAACAAACATAAGTGGAAAGAGTAACTTCGAGCAAAGATGTTCGGACTCTCCTGCTGCGCCTGCTGGCCGAAGTCGCCCGCGACATTGGTGACGAACGCCGCAGTCCAGAGGACCGCATCCACGATATCCGGGTCGCCATGAAAAAAATTCGGGCTCTGCTGCGCATGGTACGGTCAGACATTCCGAAGACCTCCTATGCCAAAGCAGATGAACTCGCCGGTTCACTCAAGAACCACTTTGGGCAAGCCCGCGATGCGTCCGTCCAAGCGGCACTGCTGGCCGATCTCCTGGACCAATCCGAGGCGGTCGCCGTGGCCACCACACTGGGCCTGGATGCGCAAAACGAAATTTCTCTCCCCCATCCAAGTCGGGCCTGTGATCTGTGCTCGCGCCTCACCGCACTGGTGAAGGCGTTTCCCTCCTTCCCACAGGAGTCCTCCTCCCTCGAAGCCGCATGGCGCGAGACCTGTCGTGCCGTGCGACGTGGATTCCAAACCTGTCGCACGCACCGGCAGGATGATCCGCTTTTTCACGAATGGCGCAAACGGGTCAAGCGACTTCTCTACCAATCCTCCGCGTTGGGGCCTCCGTTCGATGCGCTGGTGCCGACGGCGGATTGCCTTGCTTCGACACTCGGGACCCACCATGACCTTTCGCTTCTCACGGACCGCTTGGCCGATTGCCTCGCGGGATCTCGCGCCGAGCAGGCCGCTCTGGCTCAAAAAGCCGCGCGCTCCGAACGCGCGCTCAAGCTCGGACGCAAATTACTCAACACGAACGAATTTCCCAACACAAACGCATGACTCCTGACGTCGAAGTCCGCACCTATTTTGCTCGGGGACGCAACGCACTGGTCGTCCGCGCCGGATTCTCCGAACTCTTCGCAGCATGGTATCTGCATCGCATGGATTGTGGTCTGCCGGTTCCGCCCGAGTGCGACACCAACATCCGCGAGGCCCTGGCCGCCATCACCCTTCACTGCGCATCCCGACCGTGGAAAGAGACCTGTGCATGGACGGTTCACATTCCCACGCCACGCATGAATCTCTTCGTCGCCGGTGACAATGCGACAGGAACCATCGTCGCAAATTGCTTCCAGGAAAATGTCCGCGATATCGAGACGGGGAAATTTTTTGCCGACGTGATCGAGGAAGGCCACCCGTCTCGCCGCAGCGTTGCGGAATTTCATGGGTCCGATTTCCTCTCCGCAGCAACCGAGTTCTACGCCCGAAGCGAACAGCGCCCCGCCCGGTTTTTTTGGCATGGAGAGGAAGACCTTGTTATGGTGACCGCCCAGCCGGATTGCGATCTGGATTGGCTTGCCGGGTTGGATTCCGCAGCGATCGCGAGCCTCGACAAAGATGTCGAACTCGCACTCCTTGAGACCCGTCCCTACCGGTTTGAATGCGGATGCACGCACGACCGGATGCTGGATTTCCTTCGTCCCATTTTCCTACGTCAAGGCGATGATCTCTTTGGGGAGGAGGAAACCATCCGCATCCACTGTCCCCGCTGCGGAGCCCGGCACCTCATCACACGCGAAGCCCTTGAGGCGCATGTCAAATAACCTGCGCCAGCCGCTTCGAGAACCGATCCACCAACCATCCCGCCATGTTTCCCATTGCCTACGTTCATGACCTGAGTCCATTTGTCTGGGAATTCGGCCATGGGATCGGACTCCGTTGGTATGGCCTGGCCTATGTTGCAGCTTTCGTTGTCGGCTACTGGCTCTACAGCCGCCTCACCCGGCAGGGATATTCCGTATTGGCCCCAGCCCAAATTGCCGACTTCATCACCGGCGTCGCCTTCTTTGGAGTCATTCTCGGCGGACGCCTCGGCTATATGCTGCTCTACGATTGGCAGGAGTTCTCGACAAACCCCCTCATTTTTTTCAAGTTCTGGGACGGTGGGATGTCCAGCCACGGAGGCATGATCGGGATCCTCGTCTTCACGCTCGTCTATGCCAAGCGTCACCACGTTTCATGGCTGAATATCGGCGACAACCTCGTCGTCGTCGCTCCCATCGGACTCTTCTTCGGACGCTGCGCCAACTTCATCAACGGCGAACTCTACGGGCGCATCACGTCCGCTCCTTGGGGGATGCAATTCCCAAAAGAACTCTACGAGGCTCCTCCCGAAAAAGTGTCACGCGTCATCGACCGTGCGATGGAAATCAACCCCGCATGGACGAATGTCTCCGCTGTCGTCGAGTCAGCCCGCACCTCGCCAGCCCTCCGCGACCAACTCGCCACCGAGCTTTCCTACCGCCATCCCTCCCAAATTTATGAGGCCCTTCTCGAAGGGGTCGTCCTCTTTACCCTCCTCTACCTCCTCCGCACCAGATTCCGTCTGCCCAATGGCGTGCTCACCGGCGTGTTCTTCATCGCCTACGCCATCCTCCGCATCATCGGAGAAGTCTTCCGCGAACCCGACGCCCCGCTCACCGGCATCCTCTCCCGCGGCCAATTCCTCTCCCTCTTCCTCATCCTCCTCGGCCTCGCCTTCCTCGTCTATGGAACACTGAGAAGAAAGGGTGAATAGCACAGTGTTCAGTTTTCAGGGAAGAAACTCCCGAACTCTAATGCTTTTACTGAAAACGGAATAACGAAAACTGAAAGCTATTCTCCAACAAAGAAAACTTTTTTGTCTTTTCCGCGCCTTCTGCGATAGTGGGTTATGGCCCGATTCCTGATTCTGTTGTTGGTGCTGGCATTTTGCGTGCCTGCTGAGGCCTCGACGCCGATCATTCGCGAGTCGGGGGCGGTTTATCTGGCAGATTTCGGAATCAAGCCCATGCGGCTGCGGCTGCTTGGTCCGGCGCGGGCATTTTTCGATACCCGGCAGACTCGCTATGCAGGCACTCTGCGGTTTCCTCAATTCGTTCAGGTTGAGGGGGTCGATGCCAACGGACTCCTCCGCGTGCGTGGCAATGCCCAGCAGGGAGGGATTGCGGCATGGGTCAGCCCCAGCGAACTGGAACCCCTGCCGGAAAATTTTGTGGAAAACCTTCGGAAGGCGGAGGCCCGTCGGGTGCAGGTTGAGGCGCTGATCGCCCGGAACGAAGTCGCCATCGGCATGAGCTCCGAAGAAGTGCAACGCAGCTTGGGCCGTCCGCAGAAAAAAACCAATCGCGCCGACCAAACAGGTTCCCAGCAGACATGGGAATTCATCAAATACGACCTTGTTCCGCAAACCACATGGGGTCCGGTCACCACCCAGACCACCCTCGTGCTGCCGCGCAC
>JBBQRY010000058.1:0-9963 GCA_038214335.1 Chthoniobacterales bacterium | reverse complement strand
CCTGTGATCGGCCGTCCGATCACCAAGTAGTCCGCACCGCAGCGAACCGCCTCACCCGGAGTCATAACACGCTGCTGGTCGCCTTGGTCGCTGCCAACCGGGCGCACGCCGGGCGTGACGATCACAAGCCCGTGGCCGAACTCCTCGCGCAGAGGAATGATCTCCCGCGGACTCGCGACGACGCCGCGCAGGTGGCAATTCGCTCCCATTTCCGCGAGATGGACGACTTGATCTGCAGCAGCACGGGCGACGCCGATCATGTCGAGTGAGGAATCATCCATGCTCGTGAGCACGGTTACCCCCAGAACAAGGGTCTTGGAGTTTTCCGCCGCAGCCACGGCGGCGGCTACCATGGCGGGGCCCCCGGCAAGATGGATCGTCGTCATATCGACCCCGAGAGCCACGGCGGAATGGACGGCCGCTTTGGCGGTATTCGGGATGTCATGGAATTTCAGATCCAGAAACACCTTCGCGCCCAAGGCTTGGATCGCGCGGACGATCTCGGGCCCGACGGCCGTGAAGAGCTGGAGGCCCACCTTGAAGAGGCATCCTTCGGGAGCAAGGGGTTCAATGAGGCGGAGTGCGGAATCCCGGTCAGGAGAATCCACGGCAATGATGATTTTTTCTTTGGCGGGAATGGACATTGGTCGGATGATGTTCCGCTCATGACAATTCAGGCCCACGCCAAAGTCAATCTTGTGCTCCGTGTTCGAGAAAAACGAACGGATGGATTTCACAACATCGAGACCCTCATGGTCCCGATTTCCTTGGCGGATGAAATCAGGCTCGAACTCACAGAGGGGTCCGGCATCGAACTCTCCTGCGATCAGCCGGACCTTCCGGTGGGACCAGCGAACCTTGTCTGGAAGGCCGTCGAAGCCTTCAAAGCCCACACAGGATTGCAGTTTGGGGTCCGCCTGGATCTTAAAAAGCGGATTCCTCACGGAGCGGGACTCGGCGGAGGCAGCAGTGATGCCGCAGCGGTGCTTGTCGCGCTGAATGCGCAGCTCGGTGCGGGACTTCTCGAAAGCAAGCTGGAGGAAATCGCCGCTTCACTGGGCTCCGACATTCCGTTTTTTATCCGATCCCGCCCGGCATGGTGTCACGGACGCGGTGAAGATCTGCGCCCCGCGCCAACGCTTCCTGAAACACGCCTCCTCCTTGTGAAACCGCCCTTCCCGGTCTCGACCGCATGGGCCTATAAAAATTGGCGTCCGTCTGAATCTGAAATCTCGCCGGGTGCCGCCACCCAGCATCTCCATGGTTTTGAACCGATCAGCAGCCTTGAGACTGCAAGAAAATGCACACTGACCCCTAGTTTCCCTAGTTTCCTCGAGGCCCGTGACGGGAAACTCATCAATGACCTCGAGACGCCCGTCTTCACAAAACACCTTCTGCTTCCCACCTTGAAAGCTTGGCTGCAAGCCCAGCCCGAAGTCGCTGCCGCCCTCATGTCCGGCTCCGGCTCCACCCTTTTCGCCGTCTTGAAATCACCGCCTCTCAAGGAGCACAGACGTCCCGCCTGTGGTGAGCCAAAAAATCCAATGCAACCCGCCTCGGACCCCACTCAAACAGGAGAAATCGACCCCTCTGGCGACCTCCCTGCCCGCCTGAAAGAACGCTTCGGACCCACCATGTGGACGGCATGGGTGCGCTTTAAGGATTTGCCCAAGTGAAGCGAGGGCTGGAGGGTGGCCGCCTCGGCCACTTTGGTTTTGGTTTGGAGATCACGCTTGCTGACGAGCAGGGCGAGGGCGCCCCGCCTCCGGCCGCCATTGGCGGAGGAATGCCCGCCTGGCAAGATGAGGATGTTGTTCAGAAACCAAACCTTTTCCCAACCTACTTGCCCGCAATCTGATACGGAATCGCTGGGAGGATGCCGAGGGACCAGCGTTTTTCGAATTTGTCTTTCTCTTCGGATTTTGCGGGGCGTCCGGCGGTGAGTTCGACGATGAGATTGCCGGCCGGTTTGAGTTTTGCGGGATCCGTGTGGAGAACAACAACGACGCCTTCCAGACAGGGTTCTACGGATTCGACCCAAATGCCTTCGGGTGGGTTTTTCAATTCGGCGTGCACCCGGCTTTTGGTGACGTTTTTGGTGAGCGGGACAGTGATCCGGGCGGCGCCATCGGGCTGGATGGCGAGAGTCGGTTCGGCGGATTTGGGCGAGCGTTTGATCCCGCGGCCGGGCGGTGCATAGATGACCAGTTCGGAGGTCGGAACCAATTGATGATAGATAAACGCCTGCAGTTGATCATCGGCGGGCACGGCGGTGCGGGTGACTTTTTGGCCTGCGATTTCTGCCGTGCCAGTGATTTCAATGGGTTGCGGATCTGGGCCGGGGGTGTCCGGGAATGCCAGTGTGGCGACAATGGAATCGGTGCCGGGGGGAATCCGTGCGCCCGTCAAAGGACACCCCTCCAACGAGCTGGCCAGCGCGATCTCGCCCGCGAAGCCGTCCTTGCGGAGGGCAAAAATCGTGATGGGCACGGTCGAGCCTGGGAAGCCGGTGATCCCGGACGGGGTGACGCGAAGGGAGAAATCCGGACGCGGGTGATCGATGCGCAGGCGGTAGGCAAAGTCGGCTCCTCCTTGGCGTTGCGAGTCGCCGAGGCGGATGACATACCGTCCGTCTGCCGCAGGCGTGAATTCCACGCGCGAGTCCGCATGATGGGTGAGCAGGCCATTTTCCTTGTCATCAAAATCATCATTCGAGGCCACGGTTTTGCCGTCCGGTCCGGTGACGAGAAGGAAGGAATCCATCGGAGAATTGAGTCGCCGGGCGAGGACCTCGACGACGACTGGATCGCCTTTTTTGCAGGAGATTGGGAATTGGGTTTCCTGACCGGGAGAGGTGATTCGGCCATTGATGACGACCGGGAACGCGATGGGATTTATTTTGGCAGGATCGATCGTTGGTTCGACGGCCATGACGTTGGGAAGCGTCGAGGAGTCGAAGGAAACATCCATCGTGGCAAAGCCGTTGGCGAGAGCCGCAACCTTCCGGATTCCGGGTTCGGCAGGCACGGAAAACGAAACGCGCGCGAGGGCTAGATTCCATCCCGAGACATCCAGGTTCGTAGTCCTTCCCGAGGTTCCGCCTAGCGGAAAAATTCCAGTCACAAACGGGATCTTCCCGGCAGTGAGGCGATACACAAAATCCTCCCTGCCGCGAAAAATGGCATCGTGGATTTTGAGTTCGTAATCCCCGGATTCCTTCACTTCAAAGGCGAGCACGGGATCGGGTGCGAACCGGAATGCCTGGGCGGAGATGACGGGTTGGCCTTTTGCATCCTCAATGGTCAGCACGGGTTCGAACCATCCGGGCACGGCATCGGCAAGGTAGGGGATCAGGTCGCGGGCCTGGGCGATAAAGACGAGCTTCTCCCCGCGCGCGGCATGGAACCGGTAGGAATCGGTTTGGCCGGGAAGGATCTGGCCATTGAGCACCACCGGAAACGAGATCGTGGGCGTTTCTGCGCGCGGAGGCTCGGTGGATTCCGGTTTGGATTCCTCCGGCAGGTTGCCCACAAAAATCGTGACCGGATTGGTGAGGCCGTTTTTCCCGATGAGGCGAAGCGTGCGCGGACCCGGAGCGGCGTCGGGAGCCATGTCGAGCTGGAGCGTGAGCGACTCGGAGAGCTGTTTGTTTTCCTGCCGTTTCGGATCTCGCTTCTGTTGTTCAGAAAGCCGGAAGAGACGGATTTCTTCATCCGTCGCCCCGGCCTCTTGGAGAATGGCGGCGATCTTTTCTTCCCTTCCTTTGCTCCCTCCTTTCCCGCCCTCCATCATTTCGACTTTCTGTTTCCGACGCTCTGCCAGCAGGTCGCGAAATTCGGTGAAGCGTTTCTGGGGCAGTGGCTTCGAGAATTTTGTGATCTTGGCCGTGACGCCTGTGCCCGAAACACGGGCGACACTCATGCCTTCGAGAAATTGTCCCCCCACGGTCACGGCCACCGAGGTTCCGGCCTGGCCCCCCGGCGGATACGCATACGCGATGTCCGGCTCGCGCGGCGTCTGGGCGGATGCCAGCCCGAGCGAAATTCCAGCGAGAACGATGGGCAGGAGGCTCTTCACACGATCTCCTTCAAGCGTCCGCCGGATTTGAGTTTGCCGCCGATCTTGGGCGTGATGCGCACCGACTCGTCATCCGTCCGAGGGAACGTGCCATCGGGATCAATGCCGAGCAGTTCATACATCGTGGCGGTGAGATCCCATGGATAAACCGGACGGTCAGCGACCGACTCGCCTCGGGCATCCGAGGCCCCGACCAGATGGCCGCCGCGGAATCCGCCCCCCGCCACGAGCGTCGAAAACACTTTTCCATAGTGTCCGCGGCCTCCATTCCATGGAGCTTCCCACTGAACCTTGGGCGTGCGTCCGAACTCGCCGCCGCACCAGACAATCGTGCTGTCGAGCAGGCCGTGATCTGCAAGATCCGCCAGCAGCGTGGCGAGTCCCTGATCCAACTCCGGAAGCTTGCGATTCATCGTTTGGAAATGCTGTTTGTGCGTATCCCAACCCTTGTAATTGATCGTGATGTATTTCGCGCCATTCTCCACAAGCCGGCGTGCGGCAAGGCACGACTGACCGAACGTGTTTCGTCCATACCGGTTGCGCAGTTCGTCGCTTTCTTTGGCGAGATTGAAGACATCCGCCCCCTCGCCGAGAATCATGTCATAGGCCGCATCTCCGGCTTTGCGGAACTCGTCGAAGGCTCCGTGATTTGAGTGTCCGAGCGAATCCAGACGCCCAAGCAACTCGCGGCGCAGCTTCTGGTGCTCGGGAGTGATCCCCTCCGCAACAATGCCCTCGACAGCAAACGGCGTCCGCGACGGATCCCCCCCAGTGGCAAACGGCTTGTAGCGCGGCCCAAGGAATCCGGCCTCGGAGAACCGCCCCTGCGGTTCTGTGAGAACGATATACGGCGGCAGCAGCCCCTTGTATCCGGCATCATACCCTTTCAGCAACGAAACGACGGCCCCCATGCTCGGATACACAAGACGGTCGCCGTCGGCATGACCGGTCTGGACCATGTAGGATGCTGTTTCGTGCCCGTTGTTCTCATGGGTCATGCTGCGAATGAGCGAAAACTTATCCGCTTGGCCCGCGAGATTCGGCAGAAGCTTGCCAAGCCGAATGCCATCGACATTCGTCGAAAGCGCCTCCGTAAACGGTCCGCAATAATCGTGCCCAGCATCCGGCTTCGGATCAAACGTGTCGATGTGACAGGGTCCGCCCCAAAGCCAAATCTGAATGACCGCTCCCGCCTTGGCGCGGGGATTCGGAACGGTCGGCAGCGCAAACCCCGCACGGTGCGTCAACAGCATCGCAGCCGTCGTCACAAAACTGTAGCGAAACAAGGCCCGCCGCGATAGCGCGGCATCGAGAGAAAGTAGGGAATTCATGGGAAGAAAGTTTTCAGTGGTTCAGTGTTCAGTGGGGCAGGGACTTTCCGGTTTTTTTCAGTGTCTGTAGAGGAATTCGGGGCTGTTGACTAAGACCCAGGCAATATCCATCAGTTTTTGGTTTTTTCCAGCGGACGTTGGAGGTTGGTAGTCGGAAATGGTTTTCATTTCGTCCGCAGTGGGGAAGCGCGACAGGAACGTGAGGTAAAGCCGGTTGAGTGCTTCCTCTTGGTTGGGGGCGGTGCTGAGGGCCCGGCGGATCTGGCCGCTTTTGTTGATTTTGCTGAGGATGCTTTTGGAGTTTAAGAGGCTGAGTCGCTGGGAGGCGGTGACATTTGTGGTGCGTTCACTGAGCAGGCCCGTATCGCGGGGCGGACGGCCAAAGAGTTCCAGAAGCGAGCTGCTGATGCTGCCATCGGGGACCATGACCGCGCGCTGATCCTCGGGCAGGTAGGTGAACGGCTCCGGGATGCGGCTCATGTATTCCTCGCGGCCTCCGGTGATCTGGTTGATCGCATCAATGAGGACTTCGGCCTCCAACCGACGCACCGGATACGATGTGTAGCCTGCGTCTGCCGGATGGTCATCGCGGGGGATCGACGAGAGCTGGTAGGTTTCCGAATTTAGGATCGTGCGCAGGAGCTGCTTGGTGTCGTATTTCGAGGCTTGGAACTGACGGCCCAGCCATGCGAGGAGCGCGGGGTTCGAGGGGGGATTGTCCGGACGGAAATCATCCGGCTCCTGAACGATGCCGCGGCCAAAAATCCAAAACCAAATCCGGTTGGCTCCATTTTGGGCGAACGTCGATTTCGGCGAGTTGAGAAGCCATTGCGCGAGCACCTCGCGCGGATCGTCCTTGGCTGGAATCTTGACCTTGCTGCCATCAGGAAGCGTGGCATCCAGTGGCTCGTTATCGGATGGCCGCGCAAAGAAAACGATCTCCTCTTTCCATTCGCCGGATTTCTTGAATCCCACCCGCGAGAAAAACTTTGCGAAGGCATCCCGTTTTTCGGGCGTCCAGCCAGCCGTTCGTTCACCCAGAAAGACGAGCGCGGCAATGGAACCAAGCGCGGCGGGATCTTTGTCGCCTGCTGAGCGGAGGAAGTTGACTGGCGGAGATCGGAAATTGCTGCCCTCGGCGGTGAGCAAGTGGCGGGCAAATTCCGAATACGGAAGGTTGTCGCGCAAGCTGGTGCGGATCCAGCGATCATAGGCTTGGGCGGCATTCGGCCACAGGTTCACAGGGAACTCGGATTTCACGCGCAGCAAATCCGCCCACCGCATCCCCCAGTAATCCGCATATTCCGGGCGCTCGAGCAATTGGTCCACCAGCTTCGAGCGCTTGTCGGTGGATTTATCAGCAAGGAAACTGCGGACCTCCTCCATCGTGGGGAGCGTGCCAATCGTATCGAGAAAAACCCGGCGCAAAAAGACCTCGTCCGAACAAAGCCGGGCGCGACGGATTCCGCCCGAGTTCTGCTTCACCAAATTGTCCAATGCCGCCGAGGGAGCCGACACCATCCCCAGCGGCAGGTCGGTTTCATACGGCTCCACCGGAATCGCCCGCAGGAGCGGAAGCGAAAGGATCGCCGAAACAAAAATCAAGAGTGCTTGCTGAAACATGAAAAAACGTAGTCTGCGCGGACGAGCCGCGCATCCCAGAAATGAAACCCCGGCGGCCCGGATTGGTTTCGACAAATTTCCCCCGCAACAGAATGGGGGTTTCCGGGTTCAATCTCCACCATGTCTGATGTCAGTCCTTTTTCCCTCCGCTCGTTTTCCCATCCGGGCTGGATCGAGTCCCATGTGACGCTGCCCGGACCCGTCGCCGCGAAGCACTTTGAAGAAGCTAAACGCCAGCTTCCAGGAGGGGCGGATGCCGTCATTTTAGGGATAGAACTCTTTGGCGCTCTGGATGAGATTGCTGGTCTGCGCAAACTGGTGGAAGGCGTGGAGGCCCCCGTCACTGCGGTTCTCTCGACCGCCGAGCGTGGAGGCGGAATGCAATTCTGCGCCGCCACCGGAGCCTCGGTGACGCCCTTGAAGGATCGCGGACATGTCACCGGATTCCTCCTCGAGGACGCCTCCAGCCGACGGGTCTTCCTTGGCGGACTCACCGCCAGCGACAGGCAGGCCTCGCGCAGCGATCAAACACGCGAGGTTTTTTCCCGCATCGAATCCACCCTCATGGCCTCCGGATTCGGATTCCAAGATGTCGTGCGCACATGGTTCTACAACGAGAACATCCTCGACTGGTATGGCGACTTCAACGCCGTGCGCACTGAGTTCTTCAAAGCCCACGGAGTGAGCCGCATGCCCGCCAGCACCGGCATTGGGGCCCCCAACCCCGCAGGCACCGCCTTGGTCTGCCGCGCACTCGCGGTCAGCCGCGATGCCCACACCGTCGAATCCCCGCTCCAGTGCGATGCGTTCGCATACGGCAGTGCCTTCAGCCGCGCAATGGAAATCACGGATTCGCATTCCGGCTTCCTCTCGGTCTCCGGCACCGCCAGCATCGAACCCGGCGGCCTGAGCGTCCACCAAAACGACACCGCCGCACAAATCGCCCTCACATGGAACGTCGTCGATGCCCTCGTCCGCAACGCCGGATACTCTATGACCGACGCCGTCCGTGCCATTGCCTATTTCCGCCATCCTGCGGACATCCCCCTCTGGCAAACCTTCGCAGATCCGTCCCTCCCCTGCGTCACCCTCGGCAGCCACGTCTGCCGCGATGACCTCCTCTTCGAACTCGAAGTCGATGTGGCGCGGTCTGAGTGACTGATGGCCAAAACACCGATCTGCTCGACGAGATCCGGCAACGCTCCGCCCTGATCGCCGACCTGCTCCGCACAGTCCACTTTTGCTCCCGTTGCCGACACAGGCAATTTTCCTCATTGCAAGGCAGCGGATTCTGCGGGAATCTTCACCGCTTCGTGTTCGTGTGTTCGCACACGGGCCACCCATCGAATTTTCATGAGCAAGACCAAAAAGACACCCAAACCCATGGATGCCGCCAAGGCCGCGATCAACTCGGACCTTTCGGTGGAGGCCAAAATCGGTTTCCTGCGCGAGATGATGCGTATTCGGCGCTTCGAGCAAACGGCCCTAAAATATTACAATCAGGGAAAAATGGGCGGGTTCCTTCACCTGTATATCGGGCAGGAAGCCGTGGCGGTTGGGACGGTTTCGCTGATGGGTGACAACGACCACGTGATCACGGCCTACCGGGACCACGGCCACGCACTGGCGGTGGGGATGGATATGAATGCGTGTTTTGCCGAGTTGCTGGGCAAGGCGACCGGGTGCTCGCGCGGCAAGGGCGGATCGATGCACTATTTCGCGCCGGACAAGAATTACTGGGGCGGGCATGGCATTGTGGCGGGGCAGACTCCGCTTGGCCTCGGGCTGGCTTACGGACTAAAATACCAAGAACTCAAGGGCTGTTGTCTGTGTTTTCTGGGAGATGGAGCGGTGAACCAGGGTGCCTTCCATGAGTCCCTGAACCTCGCCGCACTTTGGAAATTGCCCGTGATCTACGTGATCGAGAACAACCAATACTCGATGGGCACCAGCATGGAACGCTCGTCCGCCATGAAATCCTGTCTTGCCGAGCGCGCGGAAGGCTACGGCATTGCATGGGATGCGGCTAATGGGGAGGATCTCTATGAAGTGCGCGCCAAGGCATGGGCCGCCATCGAACGCGCCCATGAAGAATCGCTGCCGTTCGTGCTGGAGGTCGATACCTACCGCTACTACGGACATTCCGTGGCAGATGCCAATGCCAAGAAATACCGGAGCGCCGAAGAAATCGAACGCTACAAAACCCATCATGACCCGATTCGCCTCTGGCGGAGCACGCTGATCGCGGAAAAACTTCTCACTGAGGAGGCGGCGGATGCCGTTGACAACGAGGTGAAAGAAGAAGTTGCCGAGGCCGCACGTTTTGCTCTGGCCAGCGACAATCCTGCTCCCGAGACCATCTTCGAGGATGTCTATTGGGAGGTGGACAATCAAACCGAGTCCGGCCAGCGCGGACGTCATTTCTTCGGAGACTAGATTTTCCCATGCTCACCACCTATCGCACTGCTCTCAACCAGGCTCTTGCCGAGGAACTTCTTCACGATAAAAACGTCGTGATCATTGGCGAGGAAGTCGCCCAATACAATGGCGCCTACAAAGTGACCGAAGGCCTTTGGGCACGATTCGGCGACAAGCGGGTCGTGGACGCGCCGATCAGCGAAGCCGGATTCATCGGCATGGGCATCGGTGCTTCGATGCTCGGAATTCGTCCGGTCATGGAGCTGATGTTTTGGAGTTTCGCCTACGTCGCATGGGATCAGATCATCAACAACGCCGGGCAGGTGCGCTATATGAGCGGAGGCCTCATCCATTGCCCCATCGTGATTCGCGGTCCGGCCAACGGCGGCACGAATGTCGGTGCCACCCACTCGCACACCCCGGAAAATTTTATCGCGAACACCCCCGGCCTCAAGGTCGTGTGTCCCGCGACCGCCTATGATGCCAAGGGCCTCATGAAGACTGCCATCCGCGA
>JBBQRY010000057.1:0-10093 GCA_038214335.1 Chthoniobacterales bacterium | reverse complement strand
GGTGCCGCACGCCCGATGATCAGGAGCGGGAATTACTCGGCAGTATTTATACCATGGCTCCGGAGCAGTTCGACGAAGAGGAGATCGATGCCCGCACGGACCTCTACGCGCTCGGGTGCGTGTTGTATTTTGCGCTCGTGGGTGCCTACCCGTTCCATGGCGAATCCGTGGAGGCAGTCGTGAACGCGCACCTCACGCACTCGCTGGTGGATCTTGCGGAAGCCCGCACGGATCTTCCGCCGGCGCTCGCCGCATGGGTTATGCGTCTCATGGAAAAGGACCCCCATGCTCGTCCACAGACCGCATACGACGCGCTGGACGACCTCCGGGTCCAGCTCCCTGTCCGACGCCGATGAGCGTAGTCAAGAGGTTGCCCTCTCAGGCTTCGCGTTCCCGGTTTTTGGCGCAAACCAACATTCGGTCTCTGTCTCTTCCAACGGATTTCTCACGTTCGGGTGTCGATGCGGATCGACTCTGCTTCAGTGTATGAGTTTTCCGTGCTTGAATTGTGCGCCGGAGGTGAAGGTCTCACTGACGGGTTGACGCACGATCCACCCCCCTCCGGCCACGCGGTCTCCATCGTAAAAGACAGCCGCCTGGCCAGGGGTGACGGCACGCTGGGGTTCGTCGAGGCGAACCGCCGCCCGCCCATCGGGAAGGGCCGTAATCGAGGCCCAGACTCCCGGGTGCGCGTAGCGGATTTTGACCGTGGCGCGGAGGGGGTCGGTTGGAGGAGCGGCATGCCATGTCGTTCGGTCCACTTCGAAGGATTCGCAGGCGAGTTCCTCCTCGTCGCCGACGATGACGCGCAAGGTGGCGGGGTCGATGTCGAGGACGTATCGCGGACGCGGGGAGCCGCCGGGCAGGCCCTTGCGCTGGCCGATGGTGAACATCTCGATGCCTTCGTGGTCGCCAAGGAATTTGCCCTGCGTGTCGTAGATGCCGCCGCGCTGGAAGGTTTCGTCGCCGAGATGTCCGCGCAGAAATGCCCGATAGTCATTCCCGGGCACAAAACAAATCTCCTGGCTGTCCACCTTGTCGGCAACTTTGAGTCCGATCTCGCGGGCAATTTCCCGGATCTCGGGTTTTGTCATTCCGCCGAGCGGAGTCTGGGCATGGAGGAGCTGGTCTTGGCTGAGGCTGAAGAGGAAATACGATTGGTCTTTCTGCGGATCGGACCCTTTGCGCAGCACGGCGCGGGAGCCGTGGTGCTCGATGATCGCGTAGTGGCCGGTGGCAATGAAGTTGGCGCCGAGTGCGCGGGCCTTGGTGCGCAGGTTGCCAAATTTGAGATACTCATTGCACATCACGCACGGATTCGGGGTGCGCCCGGCGCGGTATTCCGTCGCAAAATAATCAATGACGAGCTTCTCGAACTGATCGGCTTCATCGACGACATAATGCGGAATCCCGAGGCGGTTGGCGACTCCACGAGCATCGGCAATCGCAGAGGGTCCGCAGCATTTGTCCTCCGCGCGGGAGATACAATCCTGCGGCCAGACTTTCATGGTCACGCCGATCACATCCCAGCCCTGCCGCTGGAGCAGCCATGCCGCTACGCTGGAGTCCACCCCCCCGCTCATCCCAAGTAAAATTCTTCCTCTGCTGTTGTCACTCATGGGCGGGAATATAGGCGGACATGGCGCGGGGTCAAAAAAAATCCCGGCCTCCGCCGAAGCGGGTGCCGGGATGGTAAAGTTGGCTGGATTAGCGTTTCGAGAATTGGAAGCGTTTGCGGGCACCGGGTTGGCCGGGCTTTTTGCGCTCTTTCATTCGAGGGTCGCGGGTGAGGAGTCCTTCTACCTTGAGTGCTGCGCGCAGGGCCTCGTCCACTTGGATGAGTGCGCGGCTCAGGGCGAGGCGGAGGGCACCGGCTTGGCCGTTGATACCGCCGCCGGAAGCCTTGACGGTCACGTCATAGGTGTGGATCGCATTGGCGATTTCCAGCGGGCGAAGGATTTGGTTTTGCAGGGAAATGCTCGGAAAGAAATCCACGAAATCGCGACCGTTGATTTTGATAGTTCCGGTGCCTGATTGCATGGTCAGGCTGGCAACGGAGGTTTTCCGGCGTCCGGTAGCGAGGATGGGTGTGCTTGTGCTCATGGAAATTGGGATCAGACGGTTTTCGGGTTCTGTGCGGAGTGCGGATGTTCGGCTCCCGCATAGACTTTGAGTTTGGTGTAGATCGAGCGACCGAGCCGGTTGTGCGGGATCATTCCACGGACCGCGCGCTCAATGAGAAGCTCGGGACGGCGTTCGCGACGGGCGCGAAATGTTTCGGAGTGATGTCCACCGACGTAGCCGGAGAAGCTGGTATAGACTTTGGCGACCTCTTTTTTACCGCCGACGGTGACCTTCGAGGCATTGACGACGACGACAAAGTCGCCGGTGTCCACATGTGGGGTAAAAATGGCTTTTTTCTTGCCGCGGAGGAGGTTGGCGGCTTTCTCGGCGACGTGACCGAGCGGCTGACCGGCGGCGTCAATGACCCACCAGGCGCGCTTGACGTCCTCGGATTTTGCGGAATACGTTTTCATCAGGTAGTTAATAGGAACCGGGAATTCTGCCTGTTCGCGGGAGCTTTGTCAAACAAGGAGGTAAGATTTTTTGTTGGGGATTGATCTTCTGGACGGGAGGCCTTAAAAATCGCGTTCTCTTGAAATGAAAATCCAACGCGCCCTGATCTCCGTCTCCGACAAAACCGGACTCCTCGAACTTGCACAAGCACTCGCTGACCGGGGGGTAGAAATCCTCTCCACCGGCGGCACCGCCAAGGCGCTCCAGGCGGCGGGGGTGCCCACCATGGAAGTCTCGCAATTCACGGGTTCGCCGGAAATCCTTGAAGGCCGGGTCAAGACGCTGCATCCGAAAATCCATGGCGGACTCCTCTACCTGCGCGGCAATGCGGAGCACGAAGAGCAGGCCCGCGCACATGGAATCCGTCCCATCGACATGGTCGTGGTGAATCTTTATCCCTTCGAGGCGACGGTGGCCAAAGAGGGGGTGTCGTTGGCCGAGGCCATCGAGCAGATCGATATCGGCGGCCCTTCCATGATCCGCAGCGCCTCGAAAAATTACCAGTCCGTCTGCGTGGTGACCGATCCGAAGGACTACGTGGCGGTGATCGAGGACATGCGCGAGGAGGAAGGCGGAACGAGCCGGAAGCTTCGCGAGCGTCTCGCCATCAAGGCCTTCGCGACGACATCGGCCTACGATGCCGCCATTTCCGATTTTCTGAATTGCGAGCAGGAGACCTGCGCGAGTTTCCAACTCGACCTTCCGCTTGAGATGCGCCTCCGCTACGGCGAAAATCCGCACCAGCAAGCGGAGCTCTACGGTTCGTTCAATGACCATTTTGAAAAGCTCCACGGCAAGGAACTCTCCTACAACAACATCCTTGATATCAGCGCCGCCCGGAACCTCATTGGCGAATTCTCCAAACCCACGGTTGCCATCCTCAAACACACCAATCCGTGCGGCGTCGGCAGCGATCCCGATCTCCGGGAAGCATGGGAGAAAGCCTTCTCGACCGACAAACAAGCCCCCTTTGGCGGCATCATCATCTGCAACCTCCCCATCACGCTCGCCCTCGCCAGGGCGATCTCGGAAATCTTCAGCGAAGTGATCATTGCGCCGGAGTTCGACGCCGACGCCCGTGCGGTTCTCCAAAAAAAGAAAAACTTGCGTCTCATGCGGATGCTGAGACCTCTCCCTGCGAATGTGCGCGATGTCCGGAGTGTGATTGGCGGACTACTTGTGCAGGATGCCGATTCGGCGGATATTCCGGACCTCGAACACAAGGTCGTCAGCTCGCGCCCACCGACCAAAGACGAGATCGAGGCCATGGAGTTCGGATGGAAAGTCGTCAAGCACGTCAAATCAAATGCCATTGTCTATGCCGCAAAGGACCGCACGCTCGGGATCGGAGCCGGCCAAATGTCCCGCGTCGATGCCTCCCGGATTGCCGTTTGGAAGGCCCAAGAGGCCGGACTCTCGCTCAAGGGCAGCGCCGTCTGTAGCGATGCGTTTTTTCCTTTCCCCGACGGCCTCATCGCCGCCGCCGAAGCCGGCGCAACGGCCGCCATCCAACCCGGCGGCTCGATCAAAGATCCCGACGTGATTCAGGCTGCGGATGAACGCGAAGTTGCGATGGTTTTCACGGGAACACGCCATTTTAGACACTGACCTAAGTTTTCAGTGTTCAGTTTTCAGTATTCAGGAAAGGCAGGCGCGCACGGAGTTCTGTTCTTTCCGCTCTCCGCTTTCCCATTTCCGCTTTCTATTCATACTGCCTTGCGTCCGTGTTGATTTTTATTACTTGTGGGCCGGCTTTTGAGCCGGTGGATGGGGTTCGCCGGATCACGAATTTTGCGACGGGGGAGATTGGGGCGGTTTTGGCTCGGACGTTTGTTGACGCCGGACACGCGGTGATTTGCTTTCGTGGGGAGGGAGCGACGTTTCCCGCGCCGGAGGACGTGGAGGTGCGGTCGTTTGGGACGAATGCTTCGCTTGCTGAGGGACTGCGCGGGCTCGGCAGTCAGCCCGGAATGATCCTTCATGCGGCGGCACTTTGTGACTTTGAAATCGCGAGCATTGAATCCGCTGCCGGCGAGCAGGCGCGACGCGACGGAAAGCTCGGGAGCGCGGAAACGCTGCGGCTGACTTTGCGTCCGGCAGAAAAATTGCTGCCTCATTTTCGCGAGTGGTTTCCGGGTGCGCGGATTATCGGCTGGAAATATGAACTCGAGGGCGGGAGGGATGAGGCGCTGGCAAAGGCGGCAGACCAGATCGTCGCCTGCCGCAGCGATGCCTGTGTGGTGAACGGGGCGGCTTATGGCGAGGGGTTCGGAGTGCTCGCGCCCGACGGATCGCTCTGCCATTTTTCGAGCAAGTCAGCACTCGCCGAGCACCTGGCGTTCAAATGAGCATAAAATGAACGTCACGGATTCGACTGGACCCTTCGCACGAATTGATTCGAGACCTATTCTCTCTCCAGAAAATGCACATTGGCACCCCCAGTTTCCGTTGAGGCTCACGCAATGAGTCTTGAAGGTTGGCGAGTCGTGACCCTCTTTTTTCTTTTCTGTCTTGGCATCTGATATTTACGGGCATCCTCGCAAAGCAGGGCATGCGGTTGCGTTTCTTTCAGCATGCCGTCGGCCACAAGCAATGCTCGCAGGATATATGAACCAACACCATAAGCGACGGGGGGAGGAACGGCGTTCCCGATCTGGCTGCGCACATCTCCACGGTTGCCCTCAAAGACAAAGTCGTCTGGAAATCCTTGTATTCGTGCTGCCTCTCTGGGGGTCAGTGGCCTGTCCCGCAAAGGGTGTCCATACCTCCCTCGGGTAAAACTGTCGAAACCGCCGGTGATTGTAGGACACGCACCATCCCACTCCAATCGCCCATACACGTCCGGCCAGCCCCCTTTTTCCGTATCAACTCTTCGGTGGCACGGAAGTCGGAGATTTTCTGGAATATCTCTCCACCCGCCCCCCTGTGGCACATGAGAAAATCGCGTGATGTTCATTGCGGTAACTCTAGCCTTTTGATGATTCGCCCAACGGGGATGAGTCGAGTAGTCTTCTGGAGGCTCGGGCAAGCCTTTGAGCGTTTCGCCAACCGTAGTGTGGTGCTTGACAATTCGGTTGGAAAACGAGAATGCACCTTTGACATCCCGCCGCCGACCTACCACAAGAAATCTCTCTCTTGTCTGTGGCAAGCCGAAGTCCGCTGAGTTAATGAAGCAAGGGGATATTTCGAAGTCGTCGAATGTTTCGTGCATCATAGCCAAGTATTGTTTGCCGCGCTTCTGCCCAAAAATGGCAACATTCTCAAAAAAGAAAAATCGAGGTCGAAGTTCATTGACGATGCGGATGTATTCCCTCACGAGATCGTTCCTGGTGTCCCCGAGATGGGCTCCTCTTTTTTGTTTTGAAAAACCCTGGCAGGGAGGTCCGCCAGCAAAGAGATCCAACTCGCCACGGCCAATGCCGAGTTCATCCATCAAAGCGAATCCGCTGACTTTCTGCGCATCGCTCACCATGCCGTGATTTCCCAGATTGCGATTGTGCGTTTCAATTGATGGCGGGTCGATATCGAAGGCTCGAGCGATTCGGAAGCCCGCTTGTTTCAGGCCCAAAGACATTCCCCCGGACCCGCAAAACCCCTCGACCATCCGATAAGATCGGTTCGATAATGACAATGCGCGGTCTATTGCATTCCGGATATCCAGAAATTCTTCGGTGATGCCGTTCATGGCGGAAATTGTGCTCAACGCGGGGCGAGGTGTCAAGGGGGCAGGGACTATAATCCCCAACCATTTTGGGGGATTTCGTGTAAAAAGGAAAGCGTGTCGGAAAGAGCTGCCCAAGAAATCGTTCGCCGTGTCATTGGATGCATCAAAACCCAGCGGGAATCGCTTGGTTGGTCGCAGCGTGCGCTGGCTGGTCGCGCGGGGGTTGACCCAAAAACAGTCAGTGTGATCGAGCGAGGTATTCGCAGCCCAACTCTTTTTACGTTGTCTCTTTTGGCATCAGCCATGGGGATTCCTCTGTGGAGGATGATGAAAGATGCAGAAAACAATTTCAAAAGAGAAGGATGAAAACCGCATACGAAGCATTGAAGAAGATCGTGAACCGAAGTGGTTTCGGGGCGGAATCTCACCCGTTGATCAAGAATCTGGTAGAAGCGTCCGAACAGGAGCTCTCCAGATGCACACGTCTCCAACTGGTCTCCAAAGTCGCAAACAAATCCTACTTTGCGTTTGAGGGTGCCAAGAGAAGATCCCGCCCAGTGAATGCCGATCTGTTCGATGCGCGCCATGGCAGCGCACTCGATGTCTTCCTGGAAATTCTGCAAGGAAATCGGTGGAAATTCGCACACGGGGAAATCACGCGCAGCATTTACTCTGTGGCGATGATCTGCTGTGCGGGAAGGGATGTCGCCTCAGATGGCGATAAAAAAACTCCGGGCACGATATTTGAGTGATTGTGCGCTGCCGTGGTCCAGTCGGCCTTGGGTGTAATCCCTCAAAGGTCTCTGCCAGTGCTCAATCTCGACCTCAAGGGAGAGTTGCCTACGGATTTCGTTTTTGATTTGGGTGTGGAAAAACCAAAGTTTCACCTTCCCGTGAAGACATCAACCCGTGAGCGGATCATTCAAGTTTGGGCACATCAGCGGGTGCTTGACGGCGTTTATGGCGTGGGCCGGTTTCTGGCACTGCCTGTCATTCTCACAGAGACTAAACTCGACGCCAAAAAGCTGGAGGTTGTTGAAATCTGCCTTCCTTGGCAATGGAGACTCTACCAGATGCACATCGCAAACCTTTGGAACGTCTGTTATCTCGACGCTCCTGCCGCCTATCTTGAACTGGACAAAACATTTCCAAGAATCGGGGTTGCAACCATTGGTGAAGTCTTAAAAAAAGGCGGGAGATTGGATGCTTTACTCACCACACACGGCTTGCTTTAGCCTGAGGCGGAGCGCGGAAAGACTTTTCAGAACGCCCGGATGTCGGCAAACTGCCCGCATGACTGAACGCTTTTTGAAGGGGGACCACTGATGCCCGCGCTGCCTGGATTTAGGGATTTTTATCCAGAGGATTGTGCGCGGCGGAATTATGTCGTCGAGGTATGGCGCCGCGTCGCGCGCCGGTATGGGTTTGTCGAATACGATGGTCCGACGCTGGAAAGTGGCGAGCTCTACCGCAAAAAAAATGAGGAGGATGCCGAAATCCTCCAACAGCTTTATGCCTTCCGGGATCGCGGGGACCGCGAGTTGGCACTGCGTCCGGAAATGACCCCCACGCTGGCGCGCATGGTGGCCGCCCGCGAAAAGCATTTCCGTAAACCTATGAAGTGGTTCTGCGTGTCGAATTTCTTCCGCCACGAGCGTCAGCAAAAAGGCCGTCTGCGCGAGTTCCTGCAATTCAATGCCGACATCATTGGGGAATCCTCCCCCGAAGCCGACGCCGAGAGTATTGCGCTCGCGGTGGACCTTCTGCGCGGGTTTGGGCTGGGCAGCGCGGATTTTGTCGTGCGCATCAGCGACCGACGGGCATGGATCGCTTTCCTTTCCGAGCGAGGATGCGACGAGAAGCAAATCCAAACGGTGCTTGCCTGCGTGGATAAAATTGAGCGTGAACCCGCCGAGAAACTCAACGAAAAATTGGCTTCGACCGGTCTCACCGTTACGGATTTGCAGGCATTCATTGCCAGCGGATGTCCGGAGGCGTTTGCGCCGGTGCTGGGGGCGCTCAAGGCCCGAGGGATGAGCGACTTCGTCGAGCCCGACCTTTCGATCGTTCGCGGACTCGCCTACTACACCGGAGTCGTCTTTGAGGTTTTTGACCGCTCGAGGTCGCTGCGGGCGCTTGCCGGCGGCGGACGTTACGATGGCCTCATCAAAGGCCTCAGCGACGGAGCCTGCGACCTTCCGGCCATCGGATTCGGAATGGGCGATGTCGTTCTCGGACATCTCCTTGACGAAACCCCCGCCGCTGCCGCCCGCCTCCACGAGGCGATTCCTTCTGCCTGCGATGCGTATGTGGTCATTGCCGACGAAGCCCATCGCGCCAACGCGCACGGTGTCATTCAAACCTGCCGGGATCTCGGGCTGCGCACGGATTTTTCCCTCAAGCCCGCAAAAGTCGGACGCCAATTCCAAGATGCGGAGGCCCTCGGTGCCGCCCGCGCCATTCTTGTCGGCTCCGAATGGCCGATGCTGAAAATTAAGACCCTTGCCACCCGCCAGGAATCCCTCGTTTCCATCGAAGACCTGCCTGCCGCGCTCCAAGACGGGATTGATTGATCCCGGAAGCAGTTCTGCGAGAATACGCGCATGGATACAAAACCATTGTTGAAAATTCTTGAGGTGCCTTCACCCACAGGATGGGAAAAGGCGGGTCAGGCCTTGTGGATGAACCGGATGCGCGGCATGGCGGATGTTGTCGAGTCCGACGCCTACGGCAACGCATGGGCACGGCTCGATGGCACGGGAAATGCCCCGCATGTCATGCTGGAAGCCCATGCGGATGAAATTGGGTTCATTGTCCGGCATGTCGATGAGAAGGGGTTTCTGTCGATTGCTCCGCTGGGAGGCTCCGACAAAACCATCGCCGCTGCACGTCGGATCACGATTTTCGGATCCAAGGGTCCGGTCGTCGGCGTGATCGGCAACACCGCCATCCACTTGCGGGAGAAAGACAAAGACAAAGTTCCAGAGTGGAAGGATCTGTTTGCGGATGTCGGCGCGACGAACGCCGCAGAGGTCGCCGAGCTCGGAATCCGCGTCGGCCATCCGGCGATCTTTGAAGCCCCCTCGACAGAATTCCATGGTGCGCACATCGTCGGACGCGCCCTCGACAACCGGGTCGGTGGCCACATCCTTGCCCTCGTGTTTCAAATTCTCCGCGAGGCCAAAACCGCTCCCCAGGCGACAACATCCGCCGTGAACTGCGTGCAAGAGGAAATCGGCAGCCATGGTGCCAAAATGGTCGCCCACCGGCTCGCCCCCTCGGTGGCCCTCATTTTCGATGTCACCCACGCGACCGACACCCCCGGGATCAACAGCAAAGAACACGGACTCGTCGAACTCGGCAAAGGACCCTCGATCTCGCACGGTGCCGCCAACCATCCGCTCGTCGTCGAGCGCCTGATCTCGATCGCCATGCAGGAAAAAATCCCCCACCAGCACGAAGCGGTTTCGCGCTCCACATCCACCGATGCCGATGTGATCTACACCGCCCTCGACGGCATCCCCTGCGCTCTCCTGTCGATTCCGCTGCGCTATCTGCACTCCCCCGTCGAAATGGCCGCCCTCTCCGACATCGAAGCCGCCGCCCGCCTCGCCGCTGGCTTCATCATGAGCCTGTCGCCCATCGATACCTTCCGCATCCATGAGGAGGGAGATAAAGCATGAATTCATCGAAACCGACTCAACTGAAGGCCTATGTGGTGCCGTTTGCGCTTTTCATGGGTGGGCTTGCCTTGTCGGAGCTGGTGGCCTGGTTGGGACAGGATTCGGATATCCTTCTCTTCCATAAACCGCAGGATTGGGTGTTTCCGCTCCAGACCGTCGTCTGCGCGAT
>JBBQRY010000056.1:0-10184 GCA_038214335.1 Chthoniobacterales bacterium | reverse complement strand
TCAGTTGCTTTGAGCGGCGGCGGTTTAAAAGACAGTCGGCTCGCCTTCGTTGAGGAGCTGGACTTGGTCCACGATGTTGAGCTCGAGCGCCTTTTCCATGAGGCGGCGGGGCGGCTCGTCGAGGGGCTCGTAGCTGAGGCGGAAGGTGCCGAAATGCATCGGGATCATGGTGCGGGCCTTCAGCTCGACGAAGGCGCGGAGGGCCTCTTCGGGATTCATGTGGACATCGCGTTTGGTGGGGGCGTCGTAGGCGCCGATGGGGAGCAGGGCGATCTCGACGGGGAGGCGTTCCCCGATTTCGCGGAAGCCGGGAAAATATGCGCTGTCGCCGCAGTGGAAGACCGAGCGTCCGGCGTATTCGACGAGGAAGCCGCCGAATCCGCGATGGCTGTCGTGAAGGATGCGGGCGCCCCAGTGGCGGGCGGGGGTGAGGGTGATCCGCAGGTCGTCGATCTCGAAGGTTTGCCAGGGATCGAGCTCTTGGACATGCTGGAAGCCGAGCCCGTGGACGAGCCCGCCGACGTGGCGGGGGACGACGATGGGCTGGTCGCTGGCGACGGTGCGCAGGGTTTTCCGGTCGAGGTGGTCGAAGTGCGCGTGGGTGACGAGCACGAGATCAATCGCCGGCAGGTCATGGATCTCGATGCCGGGCTGGCGGATGCGCTTGATCACCTTGAGCCATTTTGCCCAATTCGGGTCCACCAGAATGCTGCGCGTTGGGGTTTGGATGAGGAACGAGGCATGGCCGATCCAGGTGATGCAGAGCTCGCCGAGTTTCAGCTTGGGAAAAACCGGTTTCACTGGCAGACCATGGCGCTTGGTGAAGAGCGAAGGAATCACGACTTCCGCAAGGAAATTGCGTTTGTGCCAGCCTTGGCCGAGCGACATCCCGACATGGTGCTCGGGAGGTTTTCGTTTGCGTTGGATGAGGCGCCGGACCATCGGAAAATCTAAATCGGTTCGGCCACTAGATCATAGACCTGAGACCCAAGGACTTTGGCATTGATGAAGATGCCGGGCTGGCAGGGTTCGGTCAGGATGACCCGGCAATCGACATCCGGCGCATCATGCTCAGTGCGGCCCATATTCGGTTGTTCGACCAGCACACGCACCGTGGCTCCGGTGACCGAAGCGGCGGCCTCGAGCGCAATCTTTTGCTGGAGTGCCATGGCCTCGCGGTGGCGTCGGTTTTTCGTGCGGGTCGCCACTTGATCCTCCAGCTTAGCCGCACGTGATCCGTCTTCCTGCGAGTAGTGAAAAACTCCGAGCCTCTCGAACCTTGTCTCCTCGATGAAATCGAGAAGCGATTGAAAATGCTCTTCGGTTTCTCCGGGGAATCCGACAATGAAGGTGGTGCGCAGACCGAGTCCCGGAATCCCTGCCCGGAGGCGGGCAATGACATCCTCAATATGCTCGCGGGATGTCTCGCGCCGCATCGTGCGGAGCATCTCAGGGTGGATGTGCTGGAGGGGCATATCCACGTAGCGGGCGACTTTCGGATTTCGGGCAATCGCGGAAATGAGGCTGTCGCTCCAGTGGGCGGGATGCGTGTAGAGCAGGCGCACCCAAAAATCGCCCGGAATCTCCGCAATGCCATCCAAGAGCTGAATGAGGGTCGGACCTCGTGCGGCATCCACTGGCTGACGTGGGCTGGCTTTCTCCTCCCAGAGGTCCATTCCAAAATACGTGGTGTCTTGGCTGATGAGATTGATCTCGCGCACGCCCTCATCGACAAGTTGGCGGATTTCGCGCAGCACGGAATCGACCGTCCGGCTGCGGTGGCGTCCGCGCATTTGGGGGATCACACAAAAACTGCACGGATGGTTGCAGCCCTCGGCAATTTTGACATAGGCCGTGTGGCCGGGAGTGAGACGGAACCTGGGCGTCGAGTAATCCGGAATGTAGCGCGACTTCGGAGTGACGAGGCGCATCACTCCGCCCGCTTCCTCCATGAGCTTGCGGAAGACATTTCCCGCTTCGGCAACCTGGTCCAGCCCGATAAAAGCATCGACTTCCGGCAAATCCCGCACCAACTCCTCGGAAAACCGCTGCGAGAGGCATCCGCTCACCACCAGCTTTTGACCGGGACGCTCGCGCAGTCCGCGGGAGCGATGGGATTCCAGAATCGCGTCGATGGACTCCTGCTTGGCGGAATCAATAAACCCGCAGGTATTGACAACGACAACATCCGCTTCGTCGGGGTCGGCGGTGATCTCGAATCCCGCTTCGCGCGCGCTGCCGAGCATGATTTCCGCATCCACGAGGTTCTTGGCGCAGCCGAGGCTGATCATGCCGACTTTGTAGGGGGCTTTGCTCGCGGACTCGAAGGCAGGGAAGGTCACGGCACTCATAGGGACGGTGTCGGACGCGGCGTTCCGGGAGTGGTCTCACGGGTCGGTTCGGCAAGGGGTTCCATGGGAGGCAGAGCCTGCTCGACCGGGATGGCATCCCCGGTCGGAACCGCCTGCTCGACCGGAGATTCCTCTGGCGTCGGCGTCGGCTCCGGAGTCGGCGGTGCCATCGTGGGGGAAGGAATCGGCTTGCCGGTAAAAACCGAAGACCCTGTCACTCGCTCGATTTTTTTGATGGTGAGAATCGCATAGATCGCGCCCACGGTGACGAGGAACACGATCCCGAGGGTGACAAGGACGCGGCCCAGGCGGCGGCGGCGACGGCGGATGGGAGGAGAGACTTTCGAGGAGGGTTTCCGGGCCAGCTCGTTGATGTATTCGAAGCCGCCCCCGACCCCGCCCGGACGGTCGGGAAGAAGCGGCCGAATATCCTCCTGCGGCACGCCAAGGTAGTCCGCATAATCGAGCAGAAAGAGCCGGGAATAGGTCGGATGCGTGAAACCGGAAAAATCATCCGTCTCAATCTCGCGAAGCCGCTGCACGCGAATGCGGGTGTCCTTGGCTGCTTTCTCCAGCGGAATCCCCGCTTTGATCCGGGCCGCTCCAAGTCGCGCGCCGACAAAAAAATCTGGTGTGTCCATTTTGTTTAAAATTCTTCGTTGAGATCCACAAGGATTTCACGGTCCTTCGCGCCATCCTTCGGACCTACAATGCCACGTTGTTCCAAAATATCCATCACGCGTGCGGCCCGGGTGTAGCCGAGTTTCAGCCGGCGCTGGAGCATGGAGGTCGATGCCCGGTTTTCCTGGCGGACGATTTCCAGGCATTTCGTGACCAGCACTTCGTCCTCGTCGCTCACATCTTCTTCAGGAATCGCGCTGCTGGTGAGTTTTTCATGAATGCCGGGATCAAACTTTGGCTCGGCCTGCGAGGCGACGAAATCGACGATGCGATGGATCTCCTCCTCGGTGACCAGCACGCCTTGTGCGCGGGTGTATTTTGAAGTGCCCGGCGGAAGATAAAGCATGTCACCCTGCCCGAGCAGTTTTTCCGCGCCGTTCTCGTCGAGGATGACCCGGCTGTCGATTTTGGAAGCGACTTGGAAGGCAATCCGGCTCGGGATATTTGCCTTGATGATGCCCGTCACCACATCCGCGCGCGGGGTCTGCGTGGCGACAATCATGTGAATTCCCGCCGCACGGGCCATCTGGGTGATGCGTGCAATGGCGCTCTCGACATCCGCCGGGGCCGTCTGCATGAGGTCCGCCAACTCGTCAATGATCACGACAATGAACGGCATTCGGTCCGGAATGATCAAATCATCGGAGCGCGGCACACGGATCGGCGGAGCATCCGGTTCCTCGTCGGGCGGCTCGGCGGATTCTGCAACGTCCGGCTCGGCGGCGGCGGGAGCGGGCTCCTCAGCCGCCTTCTCCTTCGCTTCGGCATCCAGCTCGGCTTGGGATTTCGGAAGCGGACGCTCGTTGAAGGTGGCGATATTTTTCACGCCGCATTTGGCAAAAATTTTGTAGCGCAGTTCCATTTCATCGACAACCCACCGGAGGGCGAGAAGCACTTTTTTGGGGTCGGTGACGACGGGAGTGATCAGGTGCGGAAGCTTGTTGTATCCCTGCATTTCGACCACTTTGGGATCGATCATGATGAAGCGCAGTTGCTCGGGGGAATACCGGAAGAGGAGGCTGGCAATGATCGAGTTGATGCACACGCTTTTGCCGCTGCCCGTGGTGCCAGCCACTAGGCAATGCGGCATTTTGGCCAGGTCGCCAATGATTGTGTGCCCGTAAACATCCATACCAAGTGCCAACGGGAGCTTAGCTGTTGTCTCACGCCATGCATCTTTCTCAAACAACTCGCGCAGGATGACTTTCACTTTCTTGGAGTTGGCAATTTCGATGCCCACGGTGTCCTTGCCTGGAATGGGCGCAAGGATGTTGATCCGCTCCGCGCAGGTTGCGCGGGCGATGTCGCGCTCGAGCGCCACAATTTTGTCCACGCGCACTCCGATGTCTGGGTAAACCTCATAGCGTGTGATCGTCGGACCCTTGGTGATCGTGCCCGATGTGGCTTTGATGCCAAATTGCTGGAGGGTCTCGATGATCAGTCCCTGGATGGCCAGAAGCTCTTCGCGGTCCAACGGAACCCGCTCGCTCTCATCATGCTTGTCCAGCAAATCGAGCCCCGGCAGGGTGTAATTCTCCAAATGCACCCCCTCGAGTCCGCCAACAAATTCGGGATCTTGTCCCGCTTGCAGGTCCGAGAGCCGGGGTTTCTTGGAAGGCGGAGGGAGCGCGGTGGCGTCAATGATCTCGGGCTCGACTTCGGGCTGAGCCGTGCGGGGTGCCTCAGCGGGTGATTCCTTCGGTTCCGGGTTGGTTCGTTTGAGTTTTTTCTCCAGCTTTTGGGCCTTCTTCTCAAGAATCTTGCGCTCTTCCGCGACGCGGCGTTCATGGTCCAAGTGCTCCAGTCGCGCCAGGCGACGGGCCTCGCGCCATGCCAGAAAGGATTGCCAAAGCATCCGCACATCCCGGATGGGATGCGTCGAAACCGCGAACACAAGGCTGATCGCATAGAGCAGGATGAGAATCGCTGCCGAGGCCGGACCGAATGGCTCAAGGATGGCCTTTTTCCCAAGATTCAAACCCACCCATCCGCCGGGACCAGGGATTCCAATTTTTTCATTCCAGCCCTGCAAAACCCATGGCTGAATCTGGAAAAGGCACGCCGCGAGCAGCAGCATGAGCAGCCCCCAGCCCGCTTTATCCTTGAGCGAATACCCGACCAAAAACCACTTCGCGAGCCCGTAGCCCACGAACCCCACCGCCAATAAATATCCTGCCGCGCCAAACAGCCAGAGCACGTGCCCGGCGAGCAGTGCGCCCACCAGACCACCCATGTTGTAAGTGATCCCCGAGGCCGAGGCTTTCGTGTAAATCAACCATGCCCACTTCGGAATATCCCTTGGCGCATACGTCACCAGCGACACAAACAAATACGCGCCAAGACATATCAGAACGAGTCCGATGAGAAAATCTGTCCCCCTGTGATTGCGCGAACGGTTAGCCATGAAAACGCTCAGATTCCCGCATTTCCAGCCGATACGCAAGCATCCAGCCGCACCCCCTGCCCGAGGGGGCGCATCTCTGATGTGCAATTGGCGATGGAAGGTCAGGCGTCTTGCCTGTGAGGAGTGGAGACTCCGCAGACAAGAGCCAGTCTCCAAAAAAACAGGCGATACGCCATGGCGCATTTCTTGCGCCAGGGTATTGCGTGCGCAGCCCTCTCATCGTAGGCTGAACGCCACATGCCACGCGGTTTATTCTGTTTCATCTTTCTGCTCTGCCTGCACGCGCTTGCTGCCGCGCCGGAGGCGGACCAAGTGCGGACTCGGATTGCAGATGGATTTGATCAGCCGGTTGGCAAACCTGAGGCCGAGGGCTACTACACCTCGCGCGGATTTCTCTCCTATCATCCGGGGGAGGATTGGAACGGACTCCGAGGGGGGAACAGCGACCTCGGTGCTCCGGTTTATGCTATCGGCCATGGTTATGTCGTGTTTGCCCGCGATGCCCGCATGGGCTGGGGGAATGTCGTCCTCATCCGCCACGTCTTCCTCGAAAACGGAAAAATGCAAGTCATCGACTCGATGTATGCCCACCTCGATAAAATCCTCGTGCGAGAAGGCCAGCAGATCACACGCGGCCAACAAGTCGGCACGATCGGCACGAACCGCGGCATGTATGTCGCCCACCTGCATTTCGAAATCCGCAAAAACCTGAATATCGGCATCAACCGGTCTGCCTTTCGCCGCGATCTCACCAACTACTTCCGTCCGGGCTCCTTCATCGGCGCACACCGCAAGCTCGCCGGCGGCGGACGCAGCGCCGTCATCCCTATCAACACCTACTCACTCGGAAACGTCACCGCTCCCCCAACCGACGAATCGATCATCCGCAAAAGCGGAAAATCTGAAAAATCTAACACCCCAAAAATCCCCCCTCCCCAAAAAAACCCGTTCCGAGTGAACCGCTTCGAGGATTTCTGACCGAAATATGGTCTTGTTCGATATCGGCCGCAATTTGTGCGCGGAGGGCGTCGAGGGATGGGAATTTTTTTTCGGGGCGGAGGAATCGTTGAAACGTGATTTCGAGATCGAGTCCGTAGATGTCGCGGGAAAAATTCGGAAGGTGGACTTCGAGGAGTCGCTCGCCGTGGGAGTGGACGGTCGGGCGGATTCCGATGTTGGCGATGCCGGGGCGGGGGGCATCATCGCCGGGAATGCGAACCTTCACGGCATAAACGCCATTGGGCGGGAACTGTTCGCTATGGGCGGAGAGGTTGGCGGTGGGGAATCCGAGTTGGCGTCCGAGTCCTTCGCCACGAATCACGGTGCCAAGGATCGCATACGGTCGGCCTAGGAGGAGCTCTGCTTCGGTGAGGTTGCCAGCTTCGACGGCTTGCCGGATGCGTGTGCTGCTGACCATCTGGCCGCCGATTTCGACGGGTGCGACCTCGGTGGTGGTGAAACCGAGTTCGGCACCCAGACGGCGGAGGAGGTCGGGATTGCCTTCGCGGGCATGGCCGAATTGCCAACCGTGGCCAACGCAGAGGCGTTGAAGTTTTGTGGGAGGGGTTGGAGGAGCGTTCACAGGCGGGACGCCTGTGCTCCCTGAGGCGAGTTGGCGGATGAAGGATTCTGCGGGAAGGGCCGCGAACTCGGGAGTGAAGGGAACGATGAGCACGGCTTCGATTCCGAATTCCTCCAGCAGACGAAGTTTGTGGGCGGTGGAGGTGAGCAGGCGCGAGGGGGCGTGAGGGCGCAGGACCTTGGAAGGATGCGGATCAAATGTGAGCACGAGCGGGGTCGCTCCCGAGGCGTGTGCGGCGTCCAATGCGGCGCGCAAGACAGCCTGATGGCCGGGATGAATTCCGTCGAAGACGCCCGCCGCAACGACCACCGGACCGTGGATTTGCGCCAGCTCGGAGATTTTCCGCAAGACGCGCATGGCAGGTTCAGGCACCGCGCAGCCGCGAAACCGCTGGAAGGCTCAGCACCCGGGCGGCAACCGCTTCGAAGGGCCCGGCTTTCAACTCGGGCACCGTGATGGCACCATCGACCGAGAAGCGTCCGCTTTTCGTGCGGCGCAAGGACTGGAGATGGGCGCCGCAGCCAAGCGTTTGGCCGATTTCGTGCGCATACGTGCGCACGTAAAACCCCTTGCTGCAAACCACCCGGAAATCGATCTCCGGCAGACGCACCGCGAGGATCTCGTGCGCATAGACGTGAACGAACCGCGGCTCGCGTTCGACGACTTTCCCCTGCCGCGCCAGCTTGTAGAGTGGCACTCCATCCTTCTTGATCGCGCTCACCATCGGCGGCGTCTGGTAGAAATCGCCATGGAATTTCGCAAACGCGGCATCAATCAGTTCGCGAGCGAGCTCCGGGACCTCACGGGTTTCGGTGACAACGCCATCGGCATCTTGGCTGTCGGTGACTTGACCGAGACGCATCGTGCCGACGTATTCTTTGTCCTCGCTCATGAGCAAATCCTGGATCTTCGTGCCGCGCCCGATCGTGATGAGCAGCAGCCCGGTCGCCAACGGATCCAAGGTGCCGCAGTGGCCGACTTTTTTGGTGTTCAGCGCACGGCGTGTGATCGCCACGACATCATGCGATGTCATCCCGGTCGCCTTGTCCACCACCATAACTCCGTCAATTTCACTTCCTGATTTCATCACAAACGGCTTTCAAAAAATTGGTTTTTACGGTTTCGAGGGTTCCGTTGACGCGGGCACCGGAGGCCATGGGATGTCCTCCGCCTTTGAACAACTGACAAATTTTGCAGACATCGATGGCGGGGTCCTTCGAGCGCGCGCTGACGCGGACTTTCCCCTCGGGCAGTTCCTCGAAGAAGACCGCAGCGCGAACGCCTTCGACCGAGCGCAGGTGATCAATGATCCCCTCATTGTCTTCGGGCAAAACCCCGAGCGCGGTGGCGTCGGCCATGGTGAGTGCAAACGAGGCCACTTGGTCGCCACAGCCAAACTCTGCATTTTTGAGGGCAAAACGAAGGAGCTCGAACCGACGTCGTGGCTGGTTCTCATACATCGCACGGGAGAGCGATGCCACATCGACTCCCGCCGAAATGAGGCCTGATCCTGCCGCGAACGTGCGGGCATCGGTGCCTTGGTATTGAAACGAGCCGGTATCCGTCGAGATGGCAGCAAAAAGATTGGCGGCCATGTCGGTCGTGATTTCGATCTGATGATGACGGAAGAACTCGTAGAGGATTTGGCCCGTCGCGGGTGCCGTGGGATCGACGTAGTTGATCGTCGCGTAGCACTCGTTACTGACGTGGTGGTCGATGTTCACCCACACAGCACCAGGGGCAATGGCCTGGACGACGGTTCCAAGGCGGTTCTTCACCGAGGTGTCGAGCGCGAGAAACAAATCGAATTTTTCCGGCTCCGTCGGAGGTGCCGTGATCAATTCATGCCCCGGAAGGTAGTGAAATTTTTGAGGCATTCCGTCATCAATCCATGCCGTCACGTCCTTGCCCGAGGCCCTGAGCCAGAGCGCGCAGGCGAGCACGGAACCGAGCGCATCGGCATCCGGACGCAGGTGGCTGGAGATCAAAATCCGCTGCGCTTGTGCGAGCGGGGCCATGAGTTCATCAATCATTCGATGTGTTCTCCTCTGGGGCGGGATCTCCGTCGAGTCCGAGTTCCTCCATGATCGAGAGCACTTTGGAACCTCGCTCGATGGCTTCGTCGATTTTGAAATGCAGGAGTGGTGTGTGCTTGAGGGTCACGCGCTTGGCAAGCTCGGCCTGCAAGTGCACCCGATGGGATTCGAGTTTTTCCAGCGCGCGGCGCTGCTGGCCAGCGGATCCCAGAGCCGTGACGAACACGTGCGCCTGCTTGAGATCTGGCGTGATATCCACCGCACTCACCGTCACCAGCACGGACGAAAAGTCGATTTCGCGCAGGATAATTCCTCCCAGCTCGCGCTTGAGGATTTCGCAGACTCGTTCCAGTCGATGATTCATTTTTCAGCACTCCATGGGTTGCAATTCCGCCTCCCGGCACATCGGACGTTCCTCTCCCCGAGGGGCGGAGTTCCGATCTGCGGCAGCGGGATCTGTGATCAAAGGCAGGCGGCTTTTTGTGGTCATCAAAGCTGCTGAGGAATTTTCTCCAGCGTGTAGCACTCGATGATGTCCTCGGGCAGGTATTCGGTGAAATCACCGAGCTTGATGCCGCATTCGAGACCGGCGCGCACTTCTTTCACATCGTCCGTGAACCGGCGCAGAGTGGACAGACCGCCATCGTAAATCGGCTGACGGCGGCGCAGCACGCGGGCGCGGGCGGTGCGGGCAATACGTCCATCGGTGACCATGCAGCCGGCGACTTTCCCCTTCGTGAGGTCAAAGACCTGGCGCACTTCGGCATGGCCGATCACGGCTTCGCGCAGCTCGGGTTCGAGCATTCCGCTCATCGCATCGCGCACTTGGTCGAGCAATTCGTAAATGATGCTGTAAAGCTTGATCTGAACGCCCTCGCGCTTGGCAGCCTGCGCGGCGGTGTTCTCGGTCTTGGTGTTGAATCCGATGATCACGGCATTTGAGGCACTCGAGAGCAGCACGTCGGAATCCGTAATCGGACCCACTGCCGCGTGGATGATGTCCAAAGAAATCTTCTTCTGCGGGATGTCCTTCAGGGATGAAACGACGGCTTCGAGCGAACCCTGCACATCGCATTTCACGACGATCTGTAGCGTGGGTTTCTGATCGGCGGCGAGGTTGGCGAAGAGGT
>JBBQRY010000055.1:0-10195 GCA_038214335.1 Chthoniobacterales bacterium | reverse complement strand
ACCAGCCAGACAATCGGGTTTTCAGGTTTGGCCCAGAGGAGGGTGGAAATGACAATCGAACCCACCAGCAGGATTCCTCCCATGGTCGGAGTTCCTTTCTTTGCGCCATGCAGCTCAAAAAGTTTATGGACCTCTTCCTTGCTTCGGATCGGCTGTCCGAATTTTAGCGAGATCAGCTTCCGAATCACCCAGTTGCCAAAAACCAGACTCAGCAAAAATGCGGTGATGCCCGCACAGATGGCGCGAAACGTGATGTAGGAAAAGACGTTGAAAGCTTTAAAAAATTCGGTGTCCATGCCTTGGGCCTGCGCCCATGGACTGAGGTTGGAGAGGTAGTAAAGCATCAGGCGTTATCGAAGTGTTGCAGCACGAGTTCCATGCGGGCGGAGCGGCTGCCCTTGACGAGCACAATGTCTCCTGCACGTGTGAGGCTGACGAGCATCCGGGCTGCGGAAACGGCATCCGACACCTCATGCACGCGACCCAGTCCGGCCACCCGGGCGGCCTCCGCCATGGGAGCGGCTTCGGGACCCACCGTCAAAAGAATATCGGCTTTCTGACCCGCAACCGTGCCGGTGCGTTCGTAGCCGGCAGCTTCGTGATCGCCGAGTTCGCCCATGCGTCCGAGCACGGCCAATCGGCGTCCGGCGCCGGGAAGCGCCCGCAGCGTGGCAAGGGCGGCGACCATGGAATCCGGATTGGCATTATAAGTATCGTCGAGAAAGGAAACCCCCCGAATGATGCGGTGTTCCAGTCTTCCTCCGGTAAGGCGTGTTTGGGAAAGACCAGAAATCGCATCTTCGGGGGAGATTCCAAACTCGATGCCCGCGGCCAAAGCAAGCAACGCGTTGCGCACCATGTGTTCGCCATTGCTGGCAATGCGCGCCGGAAAAATCCGTCCATCGAAGTGGACATTGAAGGCGCATCCCTCGAGGGATTCCACAAGGCCGGAAGCGGTGAGGCTGCCGGATGCCAGCCCAACCCTCACGACACGGGCCTTGCTCCGCGCAGCCAAGCCGTCGGTCATGTCATCCTCCGCAGCAAGGATCACCGCACCCTCGGCAGACACCGCCTCGGCAAGCATTCCTTTTTCCAGCGCAATGGCTTCGCGGGATTTCATGAACTCAATGTGCGCCATGCCGATGTTGGTGATGATGGCAAAGTCCGGACGCGCCAGTGCGGCCAGGGGAGCGATCTCGCCAGAATGGTTCATTCCGATCTCCCACACCGCCGCCGAATCCGCCTTGCAGGCCGAAAGGATGGTGAGCGGCAGCCCAATCTGGTTGTTCAAATTACCCTGCGTCTTGGTCACCCGAAATTTTTTGCTCAGCACCCCGGCCGCGAAATCCTTCGTGCTCGTCTTCCCGTTGCTGCCCGTGATGCAGAGGACTTTCAAATTCAAAATGTCGCGCCATGCTGCAGCCAGCCGGGTCAGCGCGCCAAGACCGGACTCCGCCAGCAGGACTGCCATGCCATCGGGAACCGATGCCGCGGCTTCTTCAGAATCCAACAGCACAGCGGAGGCACCGCGTGCCACCGCGTCGGAAACAAACGCATTGCCGTCAAAGTTTTCTCCGCGCAATGCCACATAGAGGTCGCCGGTTTCCAGCGTGCGTGTGTCCTTTGACACCCGCGACACAACCGTCTGCCCGTCGCCGCGAAGCAGGTTCGCGCCGGACATTTCAGCGATGGCTTGTAGCGGGAGAGGGTCCATCAGATGTCGGATTTTTTTTCGGAGACGGCACGCTCGGCGATTTCGACATCGTCAAAAGGAATCCGGCGGTCTCCGAATTCTTGGTAATTTTCATGACCTTTCCCAGCGACGAGCACGATGTCGCCCGGGTGCGCCATTGAGATCGCATGGCGGATGGCGGTTTCGCGGTCGGGGATGATTTCAAAGTCGCGGCGCTTCATCCCGGCTTCGACATCGCCAAGGATGTCCTCCGGGTTTTCGCGGCGCGGATTGTCTGAAGTGAGGATCGTCCAATCGCTGAGCTCTTCGCTGGCCGCTGCCATGAGCGGACGCTTGGAGCGGTCCCGGTCGCCGCCGCATCCAAAGACGGTGATGAGGCGCACGGGGTTCAGCTCGCGCAGCGTGCGAAGCACATTGCGCAACGCGTCGTCGGTATGTGCGTAATCCACAAAAACCGGATAATTCTTACGTGCGGAGACACGTTGAAGCCGTCCGGGCACTTGGGGCGCGGAAGCCAATGCCGCAATCGACTCGCGAAGTCCCACCCCACAGGTCGTCGCCGCCGCCAAGGCCGCCAGCGCATTATACACATTGAAAAGCCCGATGAGCGGCATCCGCACGAGAAAGCTTTTCCGCTTCGCTTCGAGCGTGAATACAGTCCCCGTGGCATCGAAGCGGATGGCGCTGGCGCGGAAATCCGCACCCACCCCACGACCAAACGTCACGATGCGCATCCGCGCCGGAATCCGCTCGATCAGCAGATGTCCGTAACGGTCATCGGCATTCACAATCGCGCGTCCTTTTTTCTCCGCCTGCGCGGCAACATTCTCAAAAAGACGCGCCTTAGCATCGAAATACGCGTCCATCGTGCGATGAAAATCCAAATGATCCTGGGTGAGATTCGTGAACACTGCGGCGTCGAAAGCAACTCCGCGCACACGCTTCTGCACGACCGCATGACTGCTCACCTCCATGGCCACTGCCCGCGTGCCAACATCCCGCATCTGATCGAGCAGGCTTTGGATATCAATGGATTCCGGCGTGGTCCTTGGAGCCGGGATTTCCTCCGAGCCGACAATGTATTTGACAGTTCCGATGAGGCCCGCCCTCAATGAGGCAGCGTCGAAGAGGTGCTTCAGAAGGAAGGCAGTCGTCGTCTTGCCGTTCGTTCCCGTGATCCCGACGCATTTCATCGTGCGGTCCGGATGCTCATAGAACGCTGCCGCTATGTCTCCCATGGCCGCTCTGGCATCCTCCACCCGCACGACCGGGACAGGGCATCCTGACAGGTCGGATTCTGCAACGACCGCCGCCGCTCCGTTTTCAACCGCCTGCGCCACAAACTCTTCGCCATTTGCCTTCGCACCGGGCAGCGCAAAAAATAAGGCGCCAGCTTTGACCGCACGCGAGTCATAAGCCAATGACGTGATCTCGGGTTCGGCCAAGACCTCGGCCATTCCTGCCGCACTGAGAAGGGCATTAAGTTTCATTTAATTTGTCCTTTCCTTAGTGCCGCCAGCCAGGGCAAGCGGACCGGCCTTCTCAGCACGTAGCGCGGGCACAAGATCCAAATACCGGGCCGCCCGCTCTCCAATACGCGAAAAAATGGGACCGGCCACCAATCCGCCATAAGCCAGATTGGAAGCCAATTTCGGATCATCCATGAGCACCAGACAGACGAAGCGTGGATCTTCCTGCGGAAGGTATCCGACAAACGATACGACGTATTTTCCTGCGGCATACCCCCCCTTGGGGCTCACCTTCTGGGCCGTTCCGGTTTTTCCGGCGACTTGGAATCCCGCCACCCGCGCCAGTTGGGCCGTACCTCCCTCGCCAACCACTCCGCCCAAAGCATTGCTCACAAATCCCGCCACTCCCTCGGGGATCACGCGGCGCACGACCCGTGGCGGACGCTCGGCCACGACTTGCCCATCCGCATCCTCAATCGAGCGCACCACCTGCGGTGCCACAAGGTTTCCCCCATTGGCAATCACCGACATCCCCACGGCAATCTGGAGCGGTGTCACGCAAACCGATTGCCCCATCGGCATCCGGGTGATCGTCAATTTGTCCCAGCGGCTAGGCGGATGCACCAGCCCGCTAATTTCTCCTGGCAACTCGATGCCGGTGCGATCTCCGAATCCGAACCGCCTCACGTATTCATAATACTTAGCATCCCCCATCATGAGCGCCATCTTAGCAGATCCGATATTTGAGGACTTCACCAGAATGTCATGCAGCGTGAGCGCCCCATAGCCATGATGGTCGCGAAGGATTCGACCGCCATACGCAAAAGATCCCCCTTCACAATAAATTGTCGTCTTCTCGGTGACCGTGTGCTCGGTGAGTGCCGCCGATGCCACCACAATCTTAAACGTCGATCCCGGCTCGACCATATCGACAATTGCCCGGTTTTTCATCTGCTCGGGCTTGGAGTCGCCGGGAAAATTCGGATCGAAACACGGACGATTCGTCATCGCCAGCACCTCGCCTGTCTTAGGATCCAGAAGAATGGCCACCGCCATCTCCGGACGCAGGTCGCGGAACGAAGAATCCAACTCGTCTTCCAAAATCGCCTGAAGCCCCATATCAATCGTGAGCCGCACATTGAGCCCGTGCAGAGGTGGCTTTTCCTGTCCGCGATAGAGCATGATCTCCCGCCCGGTGCGATCGTGCTCGATATACCGATAGCCATCCTGCCCGCAAAGCGCCTCCTCCATCGTCATCTCTATCCCTTGTACCCCGCGGCCCTCATGATTCAAAAAACCGAGCACATGCCCGAGCATTTGACCGTTGGGATAGATCCGCACGGCATCCGGCTCGGAATAAATCCCCCGGATATCCGCATCGCGAATAGCCTTTGCGAGTTCGAGTGCCTTGTCCTCAGCCAGCTTGCGCTGCAATACGATATACTTTTTCTTGCTGTCGAGTTTGGTCCGGAGTTCGCTTTCCTCCATTTCCAAAAATGGAGCCACGACCTTCGCAGCGGCCGCGGGATCTCTGATATGCGAGCCGTCGGCGACAATCGTGCGCACCGGCAGGTTCGATGCCAGCAGCTCGCCATTGCGGTCAAAGATCAGGCCGCGCCGGGCGTGCAGCACCTTGCGCATCGTGTGCTTCTCGGCAGCCTGCATGGCATAGTCCTCATGCTGAGTGACTTGCAAATCAACCAAGCGGTAGGAGAACGCAGTGAATACCCCGGCAGCAAGAGCACAGACAAGAACCGTGCGCGTGCGTGCCGTCCATTTCACTGGCGCGTCCCCTCGTTGAAGGCTGTGCGCAGCACGCCATCTTCGACCGCCGCAGCAGGTGGCGTGAGACGCGCGATCACATTGTCGGCAATCGGCTTCACGGCAATGAGGCCCTCCGCAATCCGCTGCTGGAGCACACGACGCGACGAAAGCTCGGTCACCCGCGCCAACAGGGTCTCATTGAGCAGCCTTGCATCGGCAATCTGACGCTCCACCTGACGGATCTCCTCCGCCAAGGCAAATTGCTGGTTCTTAATGTAGAGGAAAGAAAGCCCGCTGCCCCCCAGAATGAGCCCCACCAGAAGGCACAAAATGAGCGCGGACACGTGAACGGGATTGACTTGTTTTTTGCGATTAACGGTCATGACATCGACTCCTTGAGTTTTTCCACAACACGGAGCTTGGCACTCCGCGAGCGGGGATTGTTACTGACTTCCTCTGCTCCAGCATCCATCGGATGCGGAGTCAAAAGGCGAAATTGGTGATCTGGATTCCGGCGCGGGGCCGGCCACTCCGGACGATCGATCCATTCTTGGCTGCGGCTTCGGAAAAAATGTTTCACCATCCGATCCTCGAGCGAATGAAATGTGATCACCGCCATCCGTCCCCCGGGTGCGAGGCTGGCCGGAATCGTCTCCAAGGCTTCCTTCAAAGCCCCAAGTTCGTCATTCACCGCAATCCGCAGCGCCTGGAAAACCCGCGTGGCCGGATGCCGTGCGCTCGTGCGCGGAGCCACCGAAGAAACCGCCGCCGCGAGATCGAACGTCGTCTTGAAAGGATGCTGGACCCGCAGCGTCGTGATCCGGGTCGCAATCTGCATCGCACGCGGCTCGTCTCCATACTCCCGAAAAATACGCGCCAGCTCGGCTAACGGAAGGGAGTTTGCCAAATCCGCCGCACTTTGTCCTGCGGTCGGATTCATCCGCATGTCGAGCGGGCCATCTTTCATCAGCGCAAACCCGCGTTCGGCCGTGTCGAGTTGGTGCGAAGAGACCCCGATGTCCAACAACACGCCCGAGAGCCTGCGCTGCTCAGCCAGATCGTCCAAGACCCCTTCCAGCTCACGGAAATTTGCCTGCACCAGCCGAAACTGATCCCCAAAGCGCGCCAGCCGATGCCCCGCCGCAGCAATCGCATCCGGATCCTGATCCAGCCCGATCACCTCCGCGCCGCTTTCCAGAAGCCGCTCGCTGTGTCCTCCGCCACCCACCGTGCCATCGACAAACAGCATCCCCGGAGCAGGCCGCAGCAGAGCCGAGACCTCCTCGCTCAATACTGGCACGTGGTATTCGCGCCCGATGTCGTCAGGGTTTTCCAAGGGTAGTTCCAGTAGGTCTTCGCAATCCAAGAAGTTCATATGCATTCCGGGGTGGGATCTTGATGCTCACGTGGCCGCTCGACTTCGGGTCCCCCGGCTTGCCGGGCGAAAATCCGAAATAAAACGTTCGGCCACGCTTCGTCATCTGATCTCGCTTCTCATTGTGGTGGTGCCTTCATCTGCTAAAGTCCGCTTTCCTCCGCCGCCTCGCTCAAGGCCGCAAGACTGGCCGTTTCGTTCGCCAAATAATTCTTCGCCGACCAAATCTCAATGCGTCCCGGCGATCCCAAAAACACGACCTCACCGTCCAGCCCCGCCCACCCGCAGTGGGGGTCTGACAATAAAATTCGTCCCTGCTTGTCCGTCGCCACCGCCCGCGCCGATGCATAAAACGCCCGGATCGTCAGCCGCTTCTGTTGCATCGTTTGCTTCGGCGATTCCAGAAACCGCTGCTCCCACCTCCCAAGCTCTTCCTCTCGCATCAACATCAACATCCGCTCATTCGGATGCGGCACCACATGGAACTCCTCACCCTCCCCAGCCACCCAAGCAGACGGAATCGCAACACGCTTCTTCGCGTCTAATGACCGCGGAAACGTGCCCGAAAAAATCGTCTTCTTTGTGGATTCTTGTCCCATGATTTCGTAGGTTTCGCGTGGCCGAGTTCGCCACACTGTCCCACTTTTCACCACTTTTCCCCACAGCGGTCAATAAAAATCTGCTCCAAATCCCTGATAAATACAGGTGTTCACGCGGACACGTCTCGGGAATTCTCGTCCGCCGAATCGGTTCGCTTACCTGGAATTTGCTGTCCTTGAATAGGACATTTTCAAGAGCCAGTTTAGAATTCCCAATCCGCGCCCAAGGATTTTCTGGAGAGTCAGACTCCTGAACTCGCTCCATCATGAAGCCCAAGGCAGGAACATATCCTAATATCTCAAGGGTCGCGTGCCAGGATCACGAAGCGGACCCGGACGCTGTTCGGTGTGGCTGGGAAGACCCATTGGGGGAGGACTGGCGGTTTGCCATCGAAGGCGACATGGTATCCGTGGCCGCCAGCGATGAGCTCTTCCAGAAATGGTGCAGCCAAGCGGTCGTGCAGGTATTGGGAATCCACGGTAATGAAATCCGAGCGTCGTTTTGCGAGTGCTTCGGTGGTAAAAAACTCTGGCTGATTGAGGGCGAGGTTGTGGTTCAGACGCTCCTGCACCCATGGATCATCCTTGAGGGCCTCGCTGAAGCGCTGATTGCGATCCATGCCGATCGGAAAATGGATCACCTTCAGGGACTTGCCCGGCATCCATTTCCAGGCCGGAGAAGCCGTGCTTGCCTCGATGCGGGCGGATTTTGGGAAATGGGTTTCGGCCCATGAGATGGCGGCCATGCGAGGGTCTTCGACAAATTGGCGCGTGATTTCAAATCCGCTAGCTATCCCATATCCGCCAAGGAGAACGGCTGGCACCACCGCGGCCCACCGCCATGTTGCGAGCCACTGCCATCCTGATGCCACCAGCAGCAGCAAAAACGGGGCCATGGGAAGCACGAAACGGGACTCCATGCGTGGGAATCCTCCGATCTTCCAGAAGTAGAGCGCAAAGATGGCACCGCAGATCACGGTGGCCGCGAACGCCCCAGACGCGCGGTGTTTCCAGATCCAAAGCAAGCCCAGAACGAGGAGCAGCGGAGCCAGCAGAAGGAACGGCCAGCCCAGCACCTCGGGCAGCGCAGAAAGAAATGCCCCGTAGCCCGTGCCGCCGGTCTCCCCATCGTAAATCGGCGTCACCTTGTAATTATACATGAAGTCGGCAAAAAACTTTTTGTAATCGAGCACGGAATACGGATTCGCCAGCACAAACCCCACGGGTGCCGCTAAGCCACCGACCCAAAACGCACGCCGCCGGAGGAAATCCCACCTTCCGCCCCCATCACGAAAAAAGAAATGAGCCAGCGGGATCGCGAGTCCGACGGCCAGCCCGTTGTATTTGGTCGCCGCCGCAAATCCCGCAAAGAGGCCAGCCCAAACCGACGCCCGCATCCCCCCGGATTTCAAAATTCGCCCGCTGGCCACCAGGCTCGCCAACATCCAGAAAATCAGCGTGATATCCGAGCTTAGGAACACTTTGTTCAGCAAAAAGCTTGGAGAAGTCGCCAGCAGGAAGGCGCTGGCCCTCGCCGCCGCCAACCCGATGTGCTCCCGCGCAAAGACGAAAACCAAGGCCACGCTCCCGGAAAAAAATGCAAACTGGAGGAGCCGCGCAAGAATCGTCCGCACCTGCCACCGCCATTTTTCGGCTTCGGATTTTTGACCCCCGAAGACGACCGTCGCGCTGGCGACCCATTTGCTCGGCTCGTTGATGAGCATGTTATTGATATACGAATGCAGGGGCGGACGGTCGAAGCGATCGGGATGCAGCGGCGGCCATTTGGCGATGCTCTTGAAGGCGGTCGCATCCGGGTTCATGCAATCATACTTCCCCCAGTTCAGCGCCGAGATCCCGAGCACAAACGACAAAACCAAACAAACCGCCAGCACCGGATCACACTCCCTGATCCGCGAAATACTCCGTCCCACCCGCTCAAATCCCCTATTGATCAATCGAAACAACACAGCCGCCAGCGTCCGCGTCCCCTCCCCTCCCGTCAAGAGCAGAGATGGAGCCCCCGATCGGCGCTCAGGCATTCACCTGGCGCGTGATCTCTAGGGCGAGGTCGAGGGCGGCGGCGGCGGCTTGGCCGGTGACGCGCGGCTTGAGGCCTTTGCGGGCGCATTCGACAAAGGATTCTAATTCGATTTTTAGCGGCTCGCCTTTTTCCACCGCGACCGGCTCCCGCACGATCCGGTGTCCGCTGAAGTCCGTGACAATTTTCGAATCGGTGGCAAGGCCGATGAGTTTGCCGATCCCCGAGGAGGATTTTTCGTTTTCGCGCGCGAGGCGCAGGAGGTAGCCGGATTGGGTTTTGTAATCGAGTGAGAGGTAGGCATTTTCCTGGAAGACCCGGATTTTGCGCACGCGGTCTTGGCTGATCCGGCTGGCGGTGAGGTTGGCGACGCAGCCATTCTCGAACCGGATGCGCACGTTCGCAATGTCCTCCCCGCGACCGAGCACGGGGATGCCGACAGCGTCCATGCTTTGGATGGGAGAGCGCACGAGGTGGAGAATGATCTCAAGGTCATGGATCATGAGGTCGAGGACCACGCCGATGTCGGTGCTGCGGTTCGGGTAGGGGGAGAGGCGGGTGACTTCGAGGAAGCGGGGGTTTTGCAGTTGGGCTTCGAGCGCACGCAGGACCGGGTTGAAGCGCTCGATGTGGCCCACCTGAAGTATGCAGCCCTTGGCAGCGGCCAGCTCGGAGAGTTCCCTGGCGTGGGCCGGGGATTCCGCGATGGGTTTTTCAATGAGCAAATGCAGACCCTTGGCGAGAAGCTCACGACCGATTTCGTAATGCGTGACGGTCGGCGTGCAGATCGTAGCGGCTTCGACCAGCGACGCAAATTCATCGAGCGAGGTGGTGGCGCGGGTTTTGAACTTTTCGGCAACAGCCTTGGCCGTCGCGGGATTTGAGTCATACACTGCGGCGAGGGCGGAACCCTCGATTTCACTGTAGATCCGCGCATGGTTGATTCCCATGTGCCCGACTCCGACAACTCCGGTTTTAATGGTTTTCATGAAAGTCCATAAAGCGTGATGCCGAGTGAGGCCGCGGTGGCGGTGACGCGTGGCCGATCCAGCAGGAGCGTGGCCCCGGCCTCGACCCCGATGGCCGCCACCTTGGCCTGCGCGGCAATTTCCAGCGTGCGTGTGCCCACAACCGGGACATCAAATCGCATGTCTTGGTCTGGCTTGGAAACCTTGACGACTAATGCTCCCGAGCGCCCAAGCCGGCCGCCGCGAAGGATCGCTTCGTTCGTTCCCTCGAAGGCCTCGACGGCAA
>JBBQRY010000054.1:0-10207 GCA_038214335.1 Chthoniobacterales bacterium | reverse complement strand
CAATGCGGCGCTCCAGCCGCGCGACCGCATCGCTGGATTGCTCGAGGCTGAAATCCGCGGGAAGTTCGGCTTTGAAAAAAATGGAATCTGCAAAGTCGGTCGCGAACAATTTGAATGGCACAAGGCCTGCGCCCACAATGGCTGCGCCGGCGACCAGCAGCGCGATGAATGAGACAATCGTCAAATACCTCCACCGCAGCGCTATCGTCAGCAAGTGGAGGTAAACCTGAACGATCACGTGCAGACCGGAATCCACCGCATCCCGCATGTCGCGATACGTGGTCTCGATGACCCGCGGGATCACGCCCAGTCCCCGCGCTCTCGGGAGGGCCGCAATTTCCTTCGCCGTGCGTCCGCGTCGGACGAAATCCGCCACATGGCTTGGCAGCACCACAAACGCTTGGATCAGCGAAAAAATGAGAGCGGAAATGACCACAACCGGCACGATGAGAAGGAATTTTCCAATGATTCCTTCCGCCCAGATGAGCGGCAGGAAGGCCGCGACCGTCGTGCTCACGCTGCCGACGACCGGCCAGATCACCTCTTGGGATCCGCGAATCGCCGCATCGTGCGGACTCATTCCCGCTTGGATATAGCGGTAGCAATTTTCCGCCATCACGATGGCATCGTCCACGACCATTCCGAGCGCCATGATCATCGCAAAGAGCGACAGCAGGTTGATGGTGTAGCCTCCGAGGTAGAGGACGAGCATGGCACCTGCGAAGGAAATCGGAATGCCAATGGCAACGAGCAATGCCAAGCGCCAGTTCAGGGTGAGCATCAGAAGCACGGTCACCAGCAGGAGCGCCTGGGCCCCATTTTGCACGACCGTTCCGATGCGCACCCGGATGAAGCGGGTCGTATCGCTGAGGACACGGGTGTGGATTTCGGGAGGCAGATCCTTCGTCTCCTCGGCAAAAACTTTGCGGCACTGCGCGACAGTGACGAGGGCATCGGACCCTTTCTTGCGCACAATCGTAAACGTGACCGAGGGTTTCAGATCCGCCCGGCCATACGTGCGCGCCTTTTCGGTGGTGTCTCGGAAGGTGGCCACATCGCGTAACAAGAGCGTGCGCCCATCGGCAGCCTTCACGGGAATTTCCGCCAGCTCCTCCGCAGAGCGAATTTCTCCCATCAGGCGCACGAGCCGCTGTCCGCCCGCACCATCGATTCGCCCGCCCACGGCATTCAGGTTTTTACGTCGCACCGCGATGGCCACATCTTCCATCGACACCCCGGCGGATTCCAATTTGTAGGGGTCCAACTCGACCCAAACCTCACGCCGGTCGAGTCCATCTACCAGCACATCCGATACGCCCGGCATGATCCGCAGGCTGCGCTTGATCCGCTCCAACTGATCGCGCACCTGCATGAGATCGTAGCCCGGCGGGTAATTGACCGTGAACGTGATGAGGGGAAACGGGAGATCGAACTCCTCGATAACCGGCGGCTCAATCGTAGAGGGCAACTTGGCCTTCGCTTTGTCCACCGCCTGACGCACCTCATTGAGCACAGGATCAAGGTTCGTGATCGATGACTCGACCTCGATGAAAATGTTCGAGAAATTGTCCTCGCTGAACGAACTGACCCTCTTGAGCCCCTTCACGCTCGCGAGTTCATCCTCAATCGGCACCGTGATCGTGCGCTCGATTTCTTCCGCGATTCCGGTCGTCGGATCCAGCGTCGTGATGTGGATAAAGTTGCTCGAGACATCCGGAAACAAATCCAGCTTGAGCCGAGTCGTAGCCGTGAGGTAGCCCGCCACCAGCAGAACAATACACAGGAGGTTGACCGCGACCCGGTTCCTCACGCTCCATGCGGGAAGGTTCATCGGATGAAGACCCTGTCGCCCGCTTTCAGCCCCTCCAGCACAGGAAAGACCCCATCAATCTCCGGCCCCACAACAATCTTTGTCAGCACCGGCCCCTCCGCATCCTTGAGCACCATGGCATCGCGTCCCGCAAACCGCACCGCCGCCGCGGGCACCACCGGCCCCGAAGGAAAAGTTTCGACATCCGCCTCGACAACCCCCTGAAGGCCTCCGGGAATTCCAGGATTCTCCAATTCCGCCTCCACGCGGAAAAGCCGGGTTTCGGGGTCCGCCGAGCGGCTCACAAAGCGGATCGTCGGCGAAAGGGCCTGCGAGAGAACCCCCGGCACACGCAGCGAAACCGAGCTGCCGGGCTTGAACGCCGAAAGGTCGGTATCCGCCACGTCGAAGACCACCCGCAGCTTAGTGATATCCACCACCTCCGCGACCTGCTGATTCAGGTTTACGGCATCCCCGACATCCACCATGCGGCGGTTGACGATTCCCGTGAACGGTGCCTTCACGCTGTGCCGCGCCAGCAAATCCTCGGTGTCCGTAAGTTGCGCCCGGCTCACCCGTGCTTCCGTCGCCGCCGCCTCATACGCCGTCTGCGAAACCACGCGCGACTTCTGCAACCGGTCCGCTTCGGCCAGCAGGCGCATCGCTTCTGTATTTCGGGCTTTTGAAAGATCCACCGCAATCCGCGCCCGCTTGTCATCCAGCCGCACCAGCACATCCCCCTTTTCGACCGCCTGCCCTGCCTCCACAAGCGTCTCCACAATCTTGCCCGACATCTCCGCAGGCACGCGGGCAGAGGTCCAGGGGTTCACATCCGCCGAAAACTTGCGGTGGCGCGTCAACGCCCGCTCCTCAATCACGCACGACACCGGTTCCGGTGGCTTGAGGTCCGCGCGCTCGGTCTCAAACCGCTGCTGCTCACGACGCGTCTCCACATAGCGCGTCACTCCCACCAGCACAAAAGCCATCACCAGCCCAACCGCCAGAAATCCCAACACCAACCGTTTTGTTCGCCTAGAAAGCATATTTATTTAACCGCCTTAATAAATCGCAATGCCTCGGCATGCAAGGAAATCAGGCTTGGAAATCAGGGGGTGCAGGACAAAAATCTTCGGTCATGCGGCGAGAGGGAGGGGTATCGTTCTCTGCGGAAACGGGACATGGGCAGGTGTCGTGGATGGCAAGCCCCCCTCGATGCACGGCTTGGTTCTGTAGCTCCGGCGCTGTGTCGCCGGGTGGGTGGCGTTGCGTGTCGGAGTTGCCGTTTCCGAACTTCAGAAGTGGCGCTTCGCGCGTCCACGCCCCGACACAGCAGGGCGGCTACAGAGAGATGCTTCCGAATAGTGGCGGCTGGAGATTGATTTGGCTCTGCTCTCACTGGCAGGCTTCGCATTCGTCGCCGTTGCGCATGGCCTCAATCGAGCAGGCAAGCTTTTCATCGGCTGTGAATTCCTGTTGCGAGGTGAGAACGACGCCGCGGAGTTCTTTTTTTACGCTGGTGGTCGGTCCTTCAATGCTTGATGCCCCTAATGTGCGGAGGTAGTAGGTCGTCTTGAGTCCGGTGTGCCATGCCCGTCGATACATGTGGCTGAGCACTTTGAGATCGGGTTCTGCAATGAAGAGGTTGATCGACTGGGATTGGTCGATCCATTTTTGGCGACGTGCGGCGGCGTCGATGACGAATTGGTAAGGGATTCCAAAAACCGTCAGGTGCTTGCGACGGAGCGCCTCCGGGATGCCTTCAATATTTTTGAGTTCGCCTTCAAAGTATTTCAACTGCTCAAGCATATCGTCGTTCCACTTGCCGAGCTTCTTCAGGTCGCGCACCAATTCGGTGCTTAGGATGGTGAACTTTCCGCCCAGGTTTTCCTTAGCATAAAGGTTTTTGTAGTTCGGCTCAATGCAGGGGGTGGTGCCCATGATGTTTGAAATCGTCGCCGTCGGGGCAATGGCTAGCACATTCGAGTTGCGCATCCCCTGCGAACGAATTTTTTCGCGCACCGGCGTCCAATCGAGTTTTTCACCACGTGGGACATCGATTTCTATGCCCCGCTCATTTTCCAGTAAGTCAACGGTATCCTGCGGAAGCAGTCCGCGGTCCCATTTGGATCCCATAAAGGAAGTGTAAACCCCGCGCTCGGCGGCCAGGTCGCTGGAGGCGGAATAGGCATGATAAGCGATCACCTCCATGAACACGTCGTTGAATTCGACGGCGTCGTCGCTCGCAAATTCCAGTCCACGCTTGAAGAGCGCATTTTGAACGCCCATCACGCCGAGACCAATCGGACGGTGACGCATGTTCGAGCACTTGGCGGCTTCGGTGGGATAGAAGTTGATATCGATGACGTTGTCGAGCGCGCGTACGGCGACCAAAATCGTCTCCCGAAGCATCTCCTGATCCAGCGACCCATCGGACTTCATGTGCGTGTCGAGCACCACCGAACCCAGGTTGCAAACGGCGGTTTCTTCGGCACTGGTATTGAGGGTGATCTCGGTGCAGAGGTTCGAGGAATGGATGACGCCCACATGATCCTGCGGACTGCGAAGATTGCAGGGATCCTTGAAAGTGATCCATGGATGGCCGGTTTCGAGCAGCATTTTGAGCATCTGCTTCCACATTTCAATAGCCGGAACCTCGCGGCCCATGATTTTTCCCTGCATGGCCAACGCTTCGTAATGCACGTAGCGCTCTTCAAATTTCTGGCCGTAGGCATCGTGCAGGTCGGGCACTTCATTGGCGCGGAAAAGCGTCCAGTTTTGCCGCGCCTCCATGCGCTTCATAAACAAATCCGGCACCCAGTTGGCGGTATTGAGGTCGTGAGCGCGACGGCGATCATCGCCGGTATTCCGGCGCAGTTGCAGGAAGTCTTCCACATCGTTGTGCCAGCTTTCCAGATACGCGCACCCCGAACCCCGCCGCTTGCCGCCTTGGTTCACCGCGACCAACTGGTCATTGTGCAGCTTCAGAAAGGGAATGACCCCTTGGCTTTCTCCATTCGTTCCCTTGATGTAGCTGCCCGTCCCACGCACCGAGGTCCATGATCCCCCGAGTCCGCCAGCCCATTTCGACAGGTAGGCATTCTCGGCGATTCCCCGCTGCATGATCGACTCAATCGAGTCATCCACTTTGTAAAGATAGCAGCTCGACAACTGGCTGTGCAAGGTGCCGGCATTGAAGAGAGTCGGTGTGCTCGAGCAGAACCTGCGGCTCTTATACAGGTTGTAGAGACGGATCACCCATGCCTCACGGTCGGTCGGCTCCTCAATAAAGAGCCCCATCGCGACCCGCATCCAGAAAAATTGCGGAGTCTCCAGCCGTCGTGCGGGCTTGCACGTTTTATCGATGATCAGATAGCGGTCATAGAGGGTCTGGATGCCGAGGAAATCGAAATCCATATCGGCACTGGGGTCGATGGCGTCGGCAAGCACATCAAAATTGAATGACAGCAATTTCGGAGAAAGGCGGTCAATCGCCACGCCGTGGCGCACGTAATTTTTAAATGCCTTCCGGTGCGCGGAGCGCAGCCCCTCAATGCCGTCGCGCGTGATCTTCCAATCCAGCACTTCCTCATAAATATACGAGAGCATGATGCGCGCTGCGAACTTTGCAAAGTCCGCATCTCGCTCAATGAGCGTGCGGGCATTGAGGATGATCGTGTGCTTGAGGATTTCATCGCTGACCTCGGTGCCAATCGAACGCCGAAGCTCGCGCTCGATCTGCACGGCATCCAGACAGAGGTCGAGACCGATCATCGCAAACTGAATCCGGCGCTTGAGCTCGGAGCCGTCCCAGAAAATATTTTGTCCATCGCGGAGGTGAACGATGATCAGCGATTCCTGCTGATCGGTGGATTCCTCGGGTTGGGACGGCTCCTCTTCGCGCTGCCGTGCGCGCTGGGCCCGGTAGAGGATGTAGCTTTCCGCGACTTTGTAATACCCCTGCCGCATGAGTTCCTCCTGCACCAAATCCTGCACATCCTCAATGTGGACAAAGGCCAAATCCCGGAAGCGCACCCGCTCGCTCACCGCGAGAGCAATCCCGGACGCCGCATCTGCATTTTCCTTCGCAGACAAAAACGCCTTGCGGCAGGCGGTCTCGATTTTGCTTTCGATCCATGGTACCACCGTTCCGTTGCGTCGGATCAGTCGCACATTCAATTCGGCGGACGCTGCATGGCCGGATGCCGCCGCAGCTTTCGAGGAGCTGGCGGACCGCTTGAACACGAGGCTTTTCGCGACATCATGCGCGTCGTTTTCAATGAGCGCTTTCTCAATCAGGAGCGAGAGATCGTTCTCCGAGAGCTTGAGTCCGCCGCCATCCCTCACCTGCTCGAGCAGACGCGTGGCCACGGAGTGCGCCACACTGGCAACAAACCCCCGGTTCGCCTCATTAAAAATGTCCTTCTCGTCGCGCGAAAGCAGCAGATCCGTCAGCGCCTCCCCAATCTGATCAGCGACATCCGCAAGACTAAAAGCATGCTCCTCCCCGGTCGTCAGATAGACCAAAATCTCCGGATGCGGAACCGCTTCAGAATCCAACGAATCCCTCCAAGCAAATCCAGGTTTTTGTTCGCGGGGCATCGTGACAAGCCGCTTCAGGGCAATGTCTTCGTCAAGGGTGATAGGGCGGGGCATGGGATTAGTGTTCAGTTTTGGATCAGTGTTCAGTTTTCAGTGGTTCAGTTTTCAGGAAGAAAGAAGCTGTCTACGAGTTCGACGAAGCCGCATCAGTCGGGAGTTTTTTTGGGGAGGGGGTATCAAAAATCTTGTGACTTGGATCAGTGATTCAGCCAGCCCTTCAGAACTGAACACTGAAAACTGAACCACTGAAAACTTCCCTAAAGCTCATCATCGGAGACGCCGGAGAGGTCTACGGCGCGGCGGTATTCGGTGACCCTGCCCTCGAAGAAATTGGTTTCTTTTTTGATTTCCATCATCTCTGAGAGCCAAGGAAGGGGGTTGCTGATGGGAGGGTTGAGGGGGTCGAGTCCGACGCCTTCCAGTCGGCGGTCTCCGATGTAATCAATGTAGCTTGTGAATTCTTCGGCGGTGAGGCCCACCGCCGCAACCGGCAGGCAGTCGGCGATAAATTTTTTCTCGAGGCGGACGGCTTCCCTCATCGTCTCGCGCAGGTCCTGACGAAATTCCGCCGTCCATACGTCTGGGTTTTCATCGACCAAATCTTGAAACAACTGGCGCAGCAACTCGATGTGGTTGGACTCATCGCGGAGGGTGTAGCTGAACATCTGGCCGATGCCTGGGAATTTGTTCTGTCGGTAGAGCGCGAGCACCATTCCGAAGAGGCCGTAGAATTGCGTGCCTTCCATGCACTGGCCGAAAAGGAACATGTTCTTGGCCAGTGCCTGCTTATTTGCCGTCACGGTCATGTCCGTATCGCGCCGCAGCGCCCGGCTGTTGCTCACAACGAAATCCGTTTTCAGCCGGATCGTTTCGACATCCTCAAACATCGCCTCACACTCGTGCGGATTGATCCCCAGCGAGCTGATCATATAGACCAGCGAATCGGCATGGATATTTTCCTCATGGGCATGCCGACCCAGCACGAGTTTGAGTTCGGGAGCGGTCACCGCCTCGCGGATCACGTGCAGGATGTTGTCGCCCACAATCCCCTCGGCCGCAGAGAAATAGCCGATTCCCATTTTGATGATCCAGCGCTCGACCTCAGAGATGTGCCCCGAAGTGTCGCGCCAGTGCTCGCAATCCTTCTGCATCTGGATGTCCTCCGGCTCCCAGTGGTTGGCCTTCATGTTTTTGTAGAGGTCGTAGGCCCACTGGTATTTCAAGGGAAGGATGTTGAAAAACATCGTCTGGCGTCCGTTGATGACCTTCTTAGCTGCAAATGCGGCCGCCGCTTTGTCGCGGTCGAGAGTAAATTGCCGATCTCCAAGTGTGATGGTGGTTGTTGCCATGGGTGTCTGAAAGTGTGCTGCAGTCGAGCTCCGGGGAACCGATTTCCTTGGACGCCTCCGCCCAAGCCAACCCGTTACGGGAAAGTTTGTCCAAGATCAATAAAATGCAAATGCCCGTCAAACAAAATCCTGTATATAGTGGTTAGAAAATTCGCTGGACACCATATATTGTGGTTGACGGGGCTTTTTGGAATTTTCCAATTTCGGTTGTTTTTCGTTGTTTTGGAACCTCTTTTGCCAATTTTGGCGATTGCCTATCCCCCCATATCCTGTAAAACTGCGCGGATGAAAAAATTACGTGTGACAGTCGATGGGAAGGCATTTGAGGTTTTGGTGGAGTCCTTGGACGAACCCGCAACCAGTTCGGCCTCCCGGCCCGTCGCCTTCCAGCAGACCAGCATAGCACCCCCTCCAGCCTCCGCCGCGAAGACCTCCGCCGCTCCCGCTGGAGCAGGCTCGGTTGTCAGCCCGCTCGCGGGGCGTATTGTTTCCATTGATTGCCAAGTCGGACAGGCCGTTGCGGCGGGAGCCCAGCTTGCGACGGTCGAGGCCATGAAAATGAACACATTTGTCTATGCCGAAGCCGCCGGAACTGTTTCGGCCATTTTGGCCAATACCGGTGATGCCGTCGAGGAAGGTCAGGCTTTGGTGACTCTGTCCTAACGATGTCGGACTTTCTTGCCGCTGGTTCTGAATTCATCAAATTCGAGTCCGCCATCCTGCTCCTCGTGCTGGGCGGACTCCTCATTCTCGCAAAAATCGTTTCCGACCTGCGATCCGAAGTGCATTCCCTCCGGGGCTTGGATACCGCACCGGCAAAGGCCGTGGCGCCGGTTTCACCGGCCCCTGCCGCATCCGAAAAACTTTCGGAGTCTTCGGACATCCCACCGGATGTTTTCATGGCCATCGTCGGAGCTGTTTACGCAACGCTTGGGACCAAACACCGAGTCGTGTCGGTGAATCCTGCCGAATCTCTCATGTGGTCACGCGAAGGCCGCCGCAGCATCTTCCGCTCGCACACCTTCCGCTAACCCCCTCCATCCCTACGTAGCCTCCGAATCGATGGATTCTTCTCAGCAGTCCCAGACGCCCTCGGATGAGGACATCGCGCTGGGGGCCTACCGGCTCTGGCTCCAAGAAGGCTGCCCGAACGGACGTGATAAAGCACACTGGATAAAATCTCTTGAAAAATTGAGCCAAGCCCGCGCGATTGAGCAAAGTGGGGATGCCCCCTCCGCTCCTACCCTCGAGGATCAAACGCATCCCGCAGGGCATCCCCAAGGAAGTTGAGCGCCAGCAGCGTGAAGGACATCGCGGCGGCGGGGAAAACCAGCAGCCACCAGAAACTTTTCAGGGGGTTGATCGCACCCGCACCGTCTGAGAGCAGCGATCCCCAGCTTGCCTGGGGAGATTGGATTCCAAGGCCAAGAAAACTCAAAAACGACTCATCAATAATGACGGCGGGAATTGTGAGCGTGAGATAGATCAAAACGATGCCGCTCAGATTCGGCAGGAGGTGTCGGAAGAGGATTGCGGTGTGGGATTGCCCAAGCACCTTGGCGGCGGCGATGAATTGTCGGGATTTGAGCGCCAGCACCTGACCGCGCACGATGCGGGCCATCGTGAGCCACTCGATGACGCCGAGTGTGAGGATGAGGATCGCGACCTGCGACGACCGCACCAGCCAATCCCATCCCCACCGTGCCGCCAGTTCTTGAAGTTTTTCGTTGAAGGCACTGATGGCGATGAGGATAAAAATCAGGCGCGGCACGGAATACAGGATGTCCACCACCCGCATCATGATCGCGTCGCAGCGCCCGCCCGCATACCCGGCCACGAGTCCCCATGTCGTGCCAATGAGCAGGCTCACCGCCGCGCCGCACAACCCCACCAGCAGGGAAATGCGTCCGCCACTCAGCACCCGGAAAAATTGATCGCGTCCGTTGAGGTCGGTTCCGAAGGGATGCTCCCATGAGGGCGGCGCGTATTGGTTGGCGCTGGGTTCCGCCAGCGAAGCAGGCAGCACGGACGGACCCACGAGGCACGCGGCAACGATCACAAGCAGGATTCCGGCCGCCACCCACGCGGAAGGATTTCGTGCGAGCCGCCGCACCGCCCGGGGGTCAGCCACGGATCCTCCGATCCAGCATGCCGTAGCTGATATCGACCAACAGGTTGAAGACCACCAGCAGCACACAATAAACGATCACCATCCCCCCAAGAAGGAATCCGTCGCGGTTCAAAATCGAATTCACAAAAAATCCGCCCGCTCCCGGAATATGGAAAATGGTTTCAACAATGATCGAACCCGTGAGCAGGTGGGCCGCTAGGGGTCCGAGATACGAAACCACAGGGAGCACCGCGATGCGCAGGGCGTGACGATACACGCCCGCTGACTCCCGCAGGCCCTTCGCACGGGCCGTGCGCACAAAATCCATCTTCAAGGTTT
>JBBQRY010000053.1:0-10211 GCA_038214335.1 Chthoniobacterales bacterium | reverse complement strand
CGGCTACAATGTGACGGCCGGCGGCGGACTGGGCATGAGCCACGGCAATGCGGACACCTTTCCGCGCTTGGCGGATGTGATTGGGTTTATCGCGGCGGGCGACATGCACGGTGTGGCGCTGGCGGTGCTCGAAACCCAGAGGGATTTCGGAGACCGCACGAACCGGAAACATGCGCGGCTGAAATACACGATTGAGGATCGCGGGGTGGATTGGTTCCGTTCCGAGGTTGAGAAGCGTTCCGGCATCACGTTCCAACCTGCTCGCACCTTTGAGTTCACGACCATTGCCGATCCGCTGGGGTGGCACGAGTGCGCGGATGGCACATGGTTCTATGGCATGCACATTTTGAGCGGACGCGTGAAGGACACCCCGGGTTCGCCGCTGAAGACGGCTCTGCGTGAGGTGGCCAAAATCCACTCCGGCGATTTCCGTCTCACGCCGTCGCAAAACCTCACGATCTCTGGTGTTTCCGCCGATCAAAAATCCGCCATTGAGGAAATCCTCAGCCGTCACGGCTTGGCGGACGATCCTTCACGCAGCGGACTGCGTATCAATGCGCTTTCGTGCGTGGCGCTTCCGACCTGCGGGCTCGCCTTGGCCGAGAGCGAGCGGATGCTTCCAGAGCTTTTGCAAAAGCTAGAGGTCGTGCTCACGGCGACCGGGTTGGCAAACGATGCGATCAGTGTGCGGGTGACTGGGTGTCCCAATGGGTGCGCCCGTCCCTATCTTGGCGAGATTGCACTCGTTGGTCGTGCGCCAAACAAATACGCGCTTTATCTCGGAGCCCGCTACAACGGCACCCGGCTCAACCGCCTCGCCGCTCCGAGCCTCACGCTCGACGGAAGCGTCGAATTTCTGACGCCGATCCTCCACCGCTACGCCGCCGAGCGGCAGCAGGGGGAGGGGTTTGGAGATTTTTGTGACCGTGCGGTTCTCCCGGCGGATGCAACCTTCCACAGCGTGGGAACTGTATGACGCCGGAAGAAATCTCGCATTGGAATGCGGAGCTTCGCGGGAAGTCTCCGCTGGAAATCACCCGTTGGGCCATCGAACGCGCGGACGAACGAGCCATCGTCTCCACCAATTTCCGCCCCTACGAGGCCGTCGTCCTGCATCTGGCCACCAGTGTGCAGCCCACGATTCCGGTGCTCTGGGTGGACCACGGCTACAACCGTCCGGCGACCTACCTTCATGCGGAAGCATTGCGCAAACAACTGACCCTCGACATCCGCGCCTACCTTCCACGCATCACCGCCGCTCACCGCGATGCCGTGGACGGGCCGATCCCCGCCCTCGATGATGAAGAAGGACTCAAAAAGTTCAGCGCCCTCATGAAGCTGGAGCCGTTCCAGCGAGGGATGCAAGAGCTCGCGCCGGCGATCTGGATCACCGCCCTGCGCCGGATTCAGAATCCGCTCCGCGCGGAACTCGACATCGTTTCACCCGACAACAACTTCGGCAGCCTCAAGGTGAGTCCGGTCTTTGATTGCAGCGATGCCGAGATGGAAGCGTATCTTGCCGAGCATGCGCTTCCGAATGAGTGGGATTACTTTGATCCCGCCAAAGCGGATGAGAAACGCGAATGCGGACTCCATGCCGCATGGGGACGGCAGGCAACGGCTTCGGACGCCCGCTAACCCCCAAAGTCGCAGTCCGTCATTGATCCCAGCCATCCAATTTCCTAGCCTCACCACTTCCATGAGCAGTTATTACCTTGATCACCTTCAATACCTTGAAACCGAAGCCATTCATGTGATGCGCGAGGTGGCGGCCGAGTTTGAGCGGCCCTCGCTGCTGTTCTCGGGCGGGAAGGATTCCATTTGCCTGCTGCGGCTGGCGGAGAAGGCGTTCCGTCCGTCCGACTTTCCGATGCCGCTGCTCAACATCGACACCGGCCATCATTTTCCCGAGCTCAACGAATTCCGCGACCGTCGTGCAAAGGAACTTTCGGCTCGGCTCATCGTGCGCAAAGTCGAAGACGCCCTGGCCAGCGGGATTGCGGTCGAGACTCCCGGACAGATCAGCCGGAATCATTTGCAAATCCCCACGCTCCTTGCCGCAATCGAAGAATTTCGCTTCGACTGCTGCATCGGTGGCGCGCGGCGCGATGAAGAAAAGGCCCGCGCCAAGGAACGCTTTTTCAGTTTTCGAGACGCCTTCGGACAGTGGGATCCCAAAAACCAGCGTCCGGAAATCTGGAACCTTTACAACGCCCGGATTCAGCCCGGCGAGAACATGCGCGTGTTCCCGCTCAGCAACTGGACGGAGATGGATGTCTGGGAATACATCCGTAAAGAGAGCCTTGAGGTTCCTAAAATCTATTTCAGCCACCCCCGCCAGTGTGTGCGCCGTCAGGGCCAATGGCTGCCGGTCAACGATCTGATTCCGCCCAAGTCCGGGGAGCAGGTCGAAGAACTCGTCGTCCGCGTGCGCACGATTGGCGACATCATTAGCACCGGTTGCGTGGAATCTCCGGCAATGACCGTCGATGACATCATTGCTGAAACCAGCATCGCCCGCGTCACCGAACGCGGTTCCCGCGCCGATGACAAAGCCTCCGAAGCCGCGATGGAGGACCGCAAAAAAGCCGGCTACTTCTGAAAAATTCTTATGTCCGTTCCGCTTCATCATCCGATTGATCTCCTTCGCTTCAACACCTGCGGGTCCGTGGACGACGGTAAATCCACGCTCATCGGGCGTCTGCTCTACGATTCCAAATCCCTCATGGATGATCAGGTTGAGGCGCTCGAACGCTCTGCCGATCTCACCGGAGGCGGCCAGATCAATCTTGCCAACCTCACCGACGGACTCCGAGCCGAGCGCGAGCAGGGGATCACGATTGATGTGGCCTATCGGTATTTCGCCACGCCCCGGCGCAAGTTTATCATCGCTGATACGCCGGGCCACGTTCAATACACCCGCAACATGGTCACCGGTGCCTCGTCGGCCAATTTGTCGATTGTGCTCGTCGATGCCCGCCTCGGTGTCATCGAACAAAGCCGCCGCCACTCGTGCATCGCGGCCCTGCTCCGCATTCCGCACCTCGTGGTCGCCATCAACAAAATGGATTTGGTCGGCTACAGCGAGGATCGATTCATGGAGATTCGCGATCAGTTTGAAAGCTTCCTGCCCCGCCTCGATCTCAAGGATGTGAAATGCATTCCGGTCAGCGCGCTGGCTGGTGACAATGTCGTCGAACCTTCAAAAAACATGCCATGGTATGTCGGCCCGACATTGCTCGGACACCTTGAGGACGTTCACATCGGGAGCGATTGGAACCTGAGCGCCTTCCGCCTGCCCGTCCAATGGGTCAACCGTCCAAACAACCCGTCCGATCCCGCCTTGCACGATTTCCGCGGACTCAGCGGGCAAATCGCCGGCGGCATCATTCGTGTCGGACAGCCCGTGATGGTTCTGCCCAGCGGATTCAGCAGTGCCATCAAAGAAATTCTCACCCCTGAAGGCTCTGTCAGCGAAGCATTTGCACCGCAATCCGTCACTGTCGTCCTGGAACATGATATCGACGTGAGCCGTGGCGACATGCTCGTCGATCCGGAAAACCTGCCGGGTTCTTCCACCGAGCTTCATGCGAAGATTTGCTGGCTGCATCCGCGTCCGCTTCAGCGTGGAAAAAAATACCTGCTCAAGCACTCCACCCGCACCGTGCAGGCAGCAATCACGGCGATTGAGCACCGGATCAACATCTCAACCCTCGAACCCGAAAACGAGGTCCAGGAACTGGCGATGAACGATATTGGAGAGGTTCGCCTGAAGACGTCCTCTCAGATTGTTTTTGACGGCTACTCCTCGAACCGTCTCACCGGTTCCTTCATCCTCATCGAACAGGCGACCAATGCGACCGTCGCCGCAGGCATGCTCCACCATCCGACCGAACTCGCCCGCCCGGAATACGGCGATTTTGCGATCTGACGCACTCGAAAAATGCAGCCCACCCTCCAACCGGTCACCCTCCAAAAAATTGGAAACGAATTTGCCATCGCATGGTCGGATGGCACGGAATCCTACCTCGCCTTGGAAACCTTGCGACGTCATTGTCCCTGCGCCGCCTGTTGCGGCGAACCCGATGTCACCGGACACGTCGATCTTCCCAAGCCGCCGGAATTCACGCCCGCCAGCTTCGACCTCAAAGGCTGGCGTCTCGTCGGCGGCTATGCCATCGAACCGCATTGGAACGACGGCCACCGCTCGGGGCTTTATTCATATCCGCACCTGCGCAAGCTGGCAGCACAGGACTGAGGGAAAAGATCCTCAGAGTGTCTGCCTGTGCCGCTTCGGAAAAGGCTCTGATCGCTGCGACCAGCGTGATCCCATTGAACTCGAACTGTCGGCTCAAAAACCACAGATCATAAAAATCTTTCATCCGGCTGTTCGCTTCTCCAAGCAGCCCCAGCGCTTCCAACTTCTCGGCAACCACTGTGTAGGTTGGATAAGAGCGGAGCCGCGGCGCGGGAAAATCCAGCAGCGAGGGAAATTCAATGTGATCCGGCTCCGGTGTGACTGCATCCCCAAATCCGACATCGCACTGGATCGGGATCTTGGCGTTCTCCAAACGCGCCTCGACGGTCACTCGAATTCCACCATAGACCGCCTCTTCCCGAATGACCTCCGCCTTCACGGTGGCCGACAAAAAGAGCAACCCATCAGGATCAACCGGCTGCGAACATAATTCGCGGAAGGTGCTCTCCAAATTGTTTGTTTCGGCGGGACCGAAACCAAGCAAATCGAGATCACGGGTGGGTCGATGGCTGGAATCCTTCCACACACGGAAAAGCATCGCCCCCTTCAAAAGAAACTCATCTGCGTAGGCAGACTTGCTGATTCGATAGAGAAGCCTCTCGATGCCGTAACGCGTCAGGATCAGATCAAATGGTTCCCCTCGCTTCTGGCTCAACTCGAGAAGGCGTTGACGGACGGACGCGGCAAGATTCGTTTTGTCTTTGCCGGGTTGTATATTTTTACCGGCACCCCCTCGATCATATGCTCCTCCTGTCCCTCCCGTAGTGCCGCACCGCTGAAGCGAACGATCCGAAGCGCTAGGGAATCCGCTTTGGGAACCCGTGCTTTGCAATCCAGAGCGAGCCACACCTCGTGCGGTTGCTGCGTTGTTAGCCCATGAAAACGAAGCACTGAAAGCAGGCAGACGGCTCCCCGTGGAACTCGCTTTGTTGGTCGGCTTGTGGGGTGGTGACTTTCTGGAACTCCACCCCGGCCATCACGAGGTTTTCACGTCGGATTGCACAGAGACGTTCGATCACCTTGCGTTCTAGGCGGGAAGGAAACCATTTGCCACAATCCTCGCTGATCGCTAAATTTTCGTCATGCGCTGGCCGATTTTTCCAAATGGTATCCGTGGGGTTCAACTGACGGGCTTCTTTTCAACCCCGATTTTCGCCTGATCCCATGGGAGGAATCATTGTTCGTCCGAGGTCGCGCATTCTGCACGGTCATGACTGGGTTTATTCGAGCGAAGTGCTCAAAACCTTTGGAACTCCAGAGGATGGGGAGGTGGTGTCGATCAAAGACGGGCGTGACCACCTGCTCGGAGTCGGGATTTATAATTCGCGGTCGCAAATTGTTGTGCGGCGATTCTCGCGGCAGCGGCAGGACTTGGATGAGGATTTCTTCCGCCGTCGGATCACGCAGGCTATCGAATATCGGTCACGGGTCGGATGCCGAAGCGACCTCATGCGCCTAGTCTGGAGCGAGAGCGATGGCTTGCCGGGTATGATTGTGGACCGCTACGGGCCGGTGCTTGTGCTGCAAACGCTCACTAAGGCGATGGATCTCCGCCGCGAGATGATTGGCGGGATTCTGCTCGAAGTCACCGGTGCGGAATGCGTGATCGAACGCAACGACGCCCTCGTGCGCACCGCCGAAGGACTCGAACCGCGGAAGGGCGTGCTCGTCGGCGCGCCGCCATCCGATCCGATCGAAGTCGAGTCTTCCGGGGTTCGGTTTCTCGTGGATCCGCTCGGCGGCCACAAGACCGGACTCTACCTCGACCAGTTGGAATCCTATAGCATCGTGGCACCACTGGCGAGCGGACTGCGCGTGCTGGATTGCTTTTCGAACCAAGGAGGGTTTGCGCTGGCCTGCGCCAAGGCGGGAGCGGCGGCGGTCACAGCCGTCGAATCCGGTGCGGAGACGGTCGTCCGGCTGCGTGAAAACGTGGCAAGGAATGGCTTGGCCGTGGATGTGAAACAGGCCGATGTGTTCGATGTGCTGAACCGGGGAGGGGAATTTGATCTCATCATCCTAGATCCACCTTCGTTCACCAAGACACGCGCCAAGGTCAACGAAGCCCTGCGCGGCTACCGCGATCTCCATGCGCGTGCGGCGCAGTTGCTTTCCAAACGGGGGCTGATTGTCACGTTTTCTTGCTCCCACCATGTGGCAGGGCACGAGTTTGAAGCGGCGATTGCCGAGGGGGTTCAGGATGCCAAGCGCAACATGCGGCTGGTCCAGCGCATCGGCCAGCCCGCCGATCATCCCGTTCTCCTCCATCTTCCCGAAACCGAATACCTCAAAGGACTGGTCCTCGAAGCCATGCCGGGACGCTGAGAAGTTTTAAGTTTTAGGTCTTAAGTTTTAAGCGGGTTAGCGATGAGAGCGCTGCTTTTAGGGAGCACAAGGGTTCCGCTTGTGGAACTTCAGTGCAGCTCTTTTCCAAATTGCTCGCCTACAACACGATGGATGTCTTTGATTTTTTCGGCGTGGGCGGCGGGGCAGACGAGCGTGGCATCGGGGGTGTGGATGATGATCATGTCCTCACAGCCAATCGTCGCAATCACGTGGTCCGGATCGCTTGAGGCAACCAATGTGCCGTGCGAATCCTGATGCACGGTGCGTCCGCCGCCTTGAGAATTTCCGTTTTCATCCTGCGGGCATGTCTCCGCAAACATCGGCCATGAGCCGACATCCAACCACCGCAGCGGCATCGGCACTGCCACAACACGCATTTCGGAATCCCTCGAAGCTGGCTCCATCACCGCAAAATCCACACTGATTTTTTTCAGCTTAGGAAACACCTCGGCGAGGACCTCGTTGCGTTTCGGAGTCATCCATGCGGAGCGGATCTGCTCGAGTCCCTGCATGGATTCCGGTTCATACCGGCGGATGCATTCCAGCAAAGTGGAGGCCCGCCAGACAAACATCCCGCTGTTCCAAAGATAGCGATCCGGCCCGGCCGACAGATAGGCATCCGCCGTTTCTTGATCCGGCTTTTCGCAAAATTCGCTGACTCTGCGAGCTCTGCATAACTTAGGAGTGACGGACTGATCGTCCAACGGCTCACCCAGCTCCAAATATCCATAAGCGGTCGAAGCCGTGGTGGGTGAAATTCCGAACGTGACCAGAGTGCGATCATCGGAGTCCGCAAGTTCAAACCCCTGCTCCACAATGCGCAAAAACTCGTCCACGGGTTCAATGATATGGTCGGCCGTGAAGACCGCTATCACGGCCTCGGGATCACGCGCCGCAATCGCTGCCGCTCCGAATCCCACGGCATTGAGCGTGTCGCGTCCCGTCGGTTCCCCCAGAAACTGATCCTGCGAGAAACCCGGAATCGCCTTGGCGACAGCCTCCGCATGACCCTGTCCGGCGCAAATAAACCGATTCTCAGGCGGCACGAGTCCCTCCAAGCGGCCAAAGGCAATCGCCAGCAGGCTTTTTCCTCCGATGAAGGGAATCAACTGCTTGGGCAGATCCGCCCGGCTCATGGGCCAAAGGCGCGTGCCGGAACCTCCCGCAATAATGAGCGCGTATTTCATGCCGGGAATTTACAGCGAAATCGCAAGAACTCCCGCAAAATCGGGTGGCGGGTTCTATTGGATATTTTGAGGAGATTTGTTTAAGGTGGTGAGATGAATCGGCGTGTGCATGGTTTGGATCTGGGCTCCTCGAGCACGGGCATTGGTCCGTGGATCTTGCCGGCGCTGGTGCTTTCGCTCCTCCTGCATTTGTTTTTTTGGATGTGGTCGAGCCGGGTGAATATCAATCCGCTGAGTGGGGTGGACTACGATCCGAATCCGCCGCGCCGGTTTGAGCTCAAGAGTGTGGATGTGGATCCGCGCCTGCGAAATCCGGCTCCTGCCGAGGTAAAAAAGCCGGCTGCGGCACCTGTGGCGGTGAAGCTGCCAGACGAGCAGGTGGCCTTGGGGAAATTTGCAGGGACGCAGTCCGCCCTGCCGCCGGCTCCGAAGCTCGACAGCGCAGTCCTTGCCGAGACACCAAAAATTTCTCCTCCATCCCGGACGGCGGCTTTGCCTGCGGTGAATTCTGCGGATGCGGCATTTTCCGAAGACAAGCTGCTGATGGGGGATATGCTCACCGAGAAGCCGAGCCTCACCGGAGAGCGGACGTTGGAGCTGCCTTCGCCGGGGACGGAAAGCGGAGGGCGCACGAAGGGCGGTGGAACGTCGGGGGGCGAGGGGTTCAGCAATTTGGACGACCTGCTTGCGCAGACCGGGCCCTTGAGTTCCGAGACGGCACCGATCCTGATGCCGACCGATTTGCTTTTCGATTATGATTCGCCGGGATTGCGCATGCAGGCCCTGGAAAGCCTTCGCAAGCTGGGACTTCTGATCCAACGGAATCCGGGTGCCAAATTCGTCATCGAGGGGCACACGGATTCCTTCGGGAGCGCCGAATACAATCTGGACTTGAGCCGCAAGCGTGCGGAGTCGGTGAAGGCCTGGCTAACGGAATCCATGGGCCTGAGTGCGGACGCCATCGAAACGGTGGGTTTTGGAAAATCGCGCCTTCTGACACCGGCATCCGGCACGATTGAAGAACAGCAAATAAACCGACGCGTTGAGATTGTCATCCGGTCCGCGGTGCAGTAAACGGATGGCAGGGGGTTCCAAGGAATGATTTCATCCAGTCAAAACAAGCTTGAGCGGACGGCCCAGGCACTTTCGGAGCGCACCAGCAAAAAGCCGGACGATCCGATCACGATTTTTAAAGGCTTTCGCAAGGTTGAGACGCAGCGGTTGCGGATGTGGCACAATGCGGGAGGCGGCGGACGCGAGATCGCGCGTCAGAGGTCGGACCTTGTCGATATTCTCTTTCGCGAGCTGTTTTCGGGAGTGGTCTCGTCGCTGGTTCCCAAGGGGCTTGGGGGGCGGCTGTGCGTGGCGGCGTTTGGGGGTTACGGACGGCGCGAGCTCACGCCCTTCAGCGACATCGATATTCTGTTTTTGCTGAAAAATACGAAGCAGGACAAGGAGGTCGAGACGGTGATCCGGCAGACCTTGGTGCTCCTCTGGGACTTGGGATTCAAGGTCGGGCACGCCACGCGCACGCTCGCAGAGGCGATCAAAAAGTCGAATGACGACATGATCACGAAGACCTCGATGCTCGAAAGCCGGTTTCTGACGGGAGAGCGCGAGATTTTCAGTGACTTCAGAAAGCGGTTTCAATCCGCCTGCATGAAAGGGCGTGAGAAGGAATACATTGCATGGCGGTTGGCGAATCAGGAAGAGCTGCGGATAAAATACGGGTCCACGGTTTTCTTGCAGGAACCGAATGTGAAGAACGGGATCGGGGGCCTGCGCGACTACCAGAGCATGTTGTGGATTGCGCAAATGGGCGAGGGGATCACGAGCACCGCAAAGCTGGTGGAATCCAAATTCCTCCGCGAAACCGAGCGTCGCCAACTGGAGCGCGGGTATGATTTCCTTCTCCGCACGCGCACCGAGATGCATTACCTGAACGAGCGCGCTTCCGACACGCTCACGCTCCAGCTTCAAGGCAGGTTGGCAGTGGCCTTCGGATACCAGCAAAAAGGCATCCTCCGCAAGGTCGAGACCTTCATGCGGGACTACTACAGTCACACGCGGAGTATCCACCTGCTCACTGAGGCGGCACTTGAGCGTATGGAGGTGCGCCCGGTGAAGAAGCCCGCCGGGATTCTCGAGTATCTTGGGGCGCGTCCGCGTGCCGAGAAATTCGACGGATTCATTGCCCGGCAAGGTCGCTTGGAACCCGAGTCGCGCGAGATTTTCAACGACGATCCTTACCGGATGATCCGGGCATTCCACCATGCGCAGGTGCGCCAATTGGAGTTCCATGCCGAGCTCAGCGACTTGGTGCGCCGCAGGCTTCACCTCGTCAACCGCACGTTTCAATATGCGCGGGCTGCGCGAGAGACATTTTTTGCGATTCTGTCCCGCAAGGGGGAGGTTGGTCC
>JBBQRY010000052.1:0-10305 GCA_038214335.1 Chthoniobacterales bacterium | reverse complement strand
GGGTTCGTTGCCAAGCCTCATCGGCATCATCCTCGGACCGATCATCAGTTTCCATTCTGATCGGCACCGTAGTCCACGAGGACGTCGCATTCCCTATTTGCTGGCGGTTACACCTCTCGCGGCCACCGCAATGATCTGTCTGGGGTTCAGCCCGTTCTTTGGGAGAGCATTGCATGGGCTTCTCGGCGATCATTCGCCCGGGGAGAAGCCTCTGATCCTCGTGTTCTTTGGACTGTTTTGGACGGTCTTTGAAATTGGAACCGTCGCTGCAAATTCTGTGTTCGGTGCGTTGATCAATGATGTCGTGCCAAAGGAACTTCTCGGCCGCTTTTTCAGCCTCATGCGCGCAGTGAGCCTGCTTGTCGGCATGGGTTTCAACTTCTGGATTATGGGACAAGCCGAAACCTTTTACCTCTGGATCTTCGTTGGGATAGGAACACTCTATGGGGGCGGATTTATGTTGATGTGCCTGAAAGTCAAAGAAGGCACTTACCCACTGCTTGAGGAGCCGCCATTGGAAGACGGGCGCGGGTTTATCGCCGGAACCAAGACATACTTTCGTGAATGCTTTTCAAACTCGTATTATATCTGGGTGTTCACCCTGATGACGGTCTCAATTCTGGCATTCCTGCCGATTAATCTGTTCAGTGTTGTTTTCGCAAAAAGCATGGCCGTCAGCATGGATTCCTACGGGAAGGCCTTTGCGCTCATGCTCCTCATATCCTTGGTTCTCTCGTATCCCATCGGGGCGCTGGCCGACCGTTTTCACCCGCTTCGAATGACCCTTGTAACCTTAGGGCTTTACGCCGTGGTGACCCTTTGGGGCGGTCTGTTTATCTCGGACGGCGACTCTTTTCTCATCGCGTTCGTATTGAATGGGATCTTCGCAGGCTGTTTCTGGACCAGTTCGGCTTCGCTGGGGCAACGTCTGTTCCCTCATTCACGATTTGCCCAGTTTGCCTCAGCGGCGGGTATGTTATGCGCGCTGGGTGGTATACTCATGGGCCCCGCGCTTGGCAGGTTTCTTGACCTGACAGGAAGCGTGTATCGCTACACCTTTCTCGTCAGCTCGTGCCTTGCCGTGCTGGGCCTGCTGGCCGGTCTTGTTGTCCATGCCGGATTTATGACCTTGGGCGGCCCAAAAAACTACACCGCACCTGAGTAAACACAACCGATGCATAGGCCCGCGAAATACAGAACAGAAAAGGGGGCTGTTCTGAATGGCGCTAAGTTAAGCCGGATTTGGGATGCAGCCCTTTCAGGGCAGATGGGTTTTTACTGACGGTTTACCTAGGGTAGCTTCGCAACCTTGGGCTACAGGACGTAGCACCGTTGGTGCTATTCTGGACCCCTTTCCCCTTCGATGCTGGCGGCTGGCGGGGAGGAACGGAAAGCCGGACGCCACGATGCGGCAGCCCGTCGTGGCCATACCGCATCGCCGCAAATCGTGTTGCTCCTCCCGAGCAAGCGCGAGGCCGAGATCGGCGAACCCGGATTCCACTGCCCCATCGGACTTCCGCTCGGAACGGACACTCCGGAGGAAATCGCGATCAGCATTGCCGCCGAGATGCTTCAGGTGCGGGGAATCTGAAAATCAAAAAAGCACGGTGAGCCGGAAAGTGAGCGCCCATGCACCGCCCAGGCTGGAGTCGGCACCCGGAGTCGGGATGTAACTCACAGCGGGTTGGAAGAAAGCTCCGGCATAGAGGTGGGCCTGGTAGTAGCCCTGGAACATGAGCTCGCTGGAGCGGTTGAAAAGATTGGAGTTCAACCAGGACCACGACATGCCCATTCCCACGGAATCCTGCGGCCGGTGCGGCACAAGGCCGAATCCGGTGAGTCCCATGCCGCAGTATTGATTCACAGGCAACGTCTCAGAGTTGTTCGCTCCGAATTGCAGGAATGTGGATACGGAGGAAACCTGCCGCTTCTCCGGGGCAATCACGATCTTGCTTTTCCCATCCTTGGTATTTCCCTGCTCGATCGCTGTCCCATGCGACCAGACCCGCTGGCTTCCGAACATGTAGAATCCGCCGGTGCCGTCCTGGGAAATCCCGTTCGGCCCCTGCAGCACCCCCGTTTGATACCAGAGGCCGGCACCAAAATTTCCCGGATACTTGTCCGCGATCACCCAGTCCATACCGGCTTCCCAGATATTGAAATAGTAGCCGTTGAATTGTGGTCCTGTCATACCCGTCTGAACACCGCGGGCGACATTCCCGTCGTAGAATCCATAACGCAGGTATGAGCTTTTTGTTGGCGCGACAGAAATGCAAGCGCCCGAGACGGAGTTGTAGTATCCGCCTATCGCACCGAGCAGCGTGGGGTTGACGAAGACCGGAGTGTAGAGCAATCCCGTAACGGAAGGGATCGCCAGCGCCTCATCCTGGGTGGCCACCGGGCGGGCGACATTGTTGAAATCGTAAGTGGGCACCTGCTTGCCAATGCGGATGATGACTCTGTCCTCGAACAATGATTGCCTATACCAAAGCTGATAGAGCTCAGAACGGTTCAGCGGTGCGGGTCCGGGCAGGCTGTTGTAACCCTGCACGCTTCCGGCCTGCCCGTTTGTATTCTGCCCGTTGAACTGGAGGAACTGCATGCCGAAGGACGCGCCTTTCCACCCGATCAGTTGTTCGGCATCCAGATTGGCCCCGACAATCAGAGCGCTGTTGAAGCTCCACTTGCCCGGCCCGGCACCACCGGACAAAAGCCCGTTGGAATCGGCCAGCCACACGCCGCCGATGCGCAAACCCGAGCTATCGGGAAGGCGGCGAAGCCGGCCCGCGAGACCGGTGCCCGGGAGTTCGTTGTCTGCCGCCGGATTGCCGGTGATCGACGCGGGCACTTTTCCACGGACCTGATCGAGAAAGGAAGCCGGCTCGTCGCGCGGCGGTTGCTCGGCGGAGACCAAGCAAGGAGCGCTGGCGAAAAGCATTGCCAGAGCAACAATCCGGATCCTTCTCAGCAAATCGTGTGTCATTGTGTGGCGAAGCCGTCGAAGTAACCGAAGAAAACCCCATCCGGATCGTGCTTGTCCCGCAAATCGGCAAGACGCTGCCAGTTTTCCGGTGTGAACGCTTGAACGGCATTCGACGGGCGGACCACGGTATCCGATTCACCGATGTAATATCCGGTGTTGAACGGCCTGAGCAATGCCGCGCACTCCAGGTGCCAGTCGGTGTTGGGCCTGTCGCCCGCCTCGTCCCACCACATCGTCCATGGCCCTCCGTAGATTTTGGCGCTCATCGAGTAGGCTGCGTTGGGAAGCGGTGCCGGGATGTGGGGTCCTGTGAAGATCGTGAAGAGCACAACTGTCGTCGGCGACGGCGACCTCGTCATGTGCGAGCGGATGGCTTTCACCATTTCGCCTGGATTCGAATTGGAGAACGTGGCCTCGACCCGGGCGCGCACGCCCTCGGGCCAGAGCGCACCGGAGGCATCGAACAACTGCTCAAAAACCAGCGGCGTCGCAAACGAACCAGAGAGGCATTTGACGGGACAGCCCTCCAGTGGTTGCAGGCTCTGCCTAGCTTCCTCCGGAGTGTCGGCAAACGCCGTCCCCGTGACCATGCAGATCTTGCCGCCGTCGGATGCGGCCTTTTCCTTCAACTCGGCCGGAGCCTCAATCAGGAAGAGGCTCAGTTCCACGTTCGGGGAAAGGCTTGCCGCGGTTTTTCCGAGCCAGGTCCCGACGGCTTCGGCAGCGTCGAGCGAGTAGTAATACGTGCTGCCGTGGATCGCTTTCGGGAGCGGATGCAGCTTGAGATGATAACGGGTCACCGGCCGCAACGACCGTGCCCCTGCAGGCTTTCTTGAGCGCATCAATGTTCACGTCTTCACCAGGGCAGGAGTTTCCAGAGGACGATGACTTCCAGAGCGAAAAGCACGCAAAGAATTCCGATTCCTTTGGCGGTGAGTCTGGAGGCTGAAGGTCCTTTGGGAAACAGCCACCAGCCGAACCACCGCACAAATAGCGGCATCGTGATAAAGCTCGTCAGACCCACGCTGATCGTATTGCCGATGAACGTGGCCAACGAGGCGTGAAGATCGAGCTTCGTCAGGATCGGGCTTAGAAATCTCATCTCGAGCATGACGATCGGAAAAAGTCCGAGCATGACGAGCATCGCGGCCTTCCAGTTCGGAGGCCCCTCGCCGGTCATGGGATCGATCGGCACCCACCCGGGAAATGCCGTGGCAAGCCGCATCAGCTCCTCGCTCTCAATAAATTCCTGCGTCTCCGTGAGCAGTTCCTTGCGTTCCGGCGCGTTCATCCAGGCCTCCAGATGCTCGGCGGAATCATAGCGCAGAATCGATGTCCAGTGGCCGTCCTTCCCGCCTGCTGGCGGCTGAAGATACATTCCCCGATAGCCTGGATACTTGGCTTGCGCGGACTGGATGCGGGCCGCCCATTCGCGGTAGCGGTCGGCCATGCCGTGTTTCACCTTGGAAAAAATCACCTCGGTCACATCGGCCCCGGGAACCGCTCCGGGGCCGTCCGTGCTGATGGTTTCGCCGAAATTCCCGCCGGCGAGCAGGGGGACGACTTCACCGAGAATCTCCCCACGCTCAGGAGACTTCTGCCAGGCCTCAAGCGACTCCCCGGATTCAAAATTGAGAATGATCGTCCATGGCTCATCCGATCTGGCCACGGGGGGAGGGATCATGTCGGAACTGACGAATCCCGGAAACTTCGAGATCACGGACAAATGCTTGGTCTGCCATGCGGAGAAAGCTTCCTCGGCTCCGGCGTGGACCTTGGCTGTCGCGATGAGCATGGCGTGATGGTTCATAAGGCGGATGGATTCAGATTTTGAAAAGGGAGAGAAAGGAATGCCTGCAGTCCTGGATAAGCGGAGCCGTCAGCCATTCGTGGAGCGCCGTAAAATAAAAGAGTTCGGAAATCCTGCAAGCGGCACCAATCTCAAGGCCTGCAGGCGTGGCGGTCAGCGCAAGCCAGTGCAGTTGTTCAAGATCAACAAGCGTGGCGATTTAAGTCTGTGGCTCAGAGAACAACCATGTGCTGCCTGCCAGCCAGGCGTGTCTCTGCTTCCAATCCCCCCCTCCTCGTTCCTGGCAGGACGCTTGATTTCAAGAATCGTATTGAGATTCATGACGGAAAGCCGGGGAGCCGGGAACGGATACGGGGCGTATCCACTCCCTAGGGAGCTATCCCTGACAGGCTAATAGGGATGGCGGTCGGCCTTGTTCGACCAAGCCTCACAGGCTTTGAGCGCGTATTCGCGTTCGAAGTCCGGGAAGCACTGGATCGCCTTGCGCTCCTCCCATGGCAACCGGAAATCGATGTATTGGAACTCATCGTCGAATCCGATCTTGCTCGTGTCCGAGAGCCGCGTTCCGAAATATACCCGATCAATCCGGGCCCAGTAGATCGCGCTCATGCACATCGGGCAGGGAGCCCCGTTGACATACAGATCGCACCCCTTGAGCATCTGCGCGCGCTCGGGAACCGGATCTGGAGAACCCTCGGGACGCGGAATCATCTTCAGATTTCCTTCCTGGTAATCCGATCCCAACAGCGTCTTGGAGTTGATGCGCGAACACGCATCAATGATGGCTGTCACTTCGGCGTGATACACCGGAATGCCGGTCAGAAGAACGCGGTTCTGCCCGCGCCCGATAATCTTGCCTTCTTTCACGATGACGGCACCGAAGGGTCCGCCCCATCCTTTTTCCACGGACTCGATCGCGAGCCGTGTCGCCTCATGGGCAAATTGCTTTTTATACTCGTGGCTTTCCATGTCGATTGCACTCATAGGTTGCGTTTTTAGTTTGTTGGTTGTTGTTGAGGACTTGCTGAAAAAGTTCGGGGCAAAGCGGCCATGAAACGCTTATTTCTGCGGTTGCAGACATTTTTGTTTTTCATGACACAGGTCAAGGATGCTTGATGTCATTCGTGCGAACCCGCCTTTTTGTCAAGGATTTTTCGAATCATGGTTGGCACCTTTGGTGCCGAAGAAATTTGTCCTGCGCCCTTCCGCTAAACCAGCTCCCTTGGAAGCAGGATTGATCAAGAGGTTCCTTTTCTTCGAGGATTATAACTTATGGGACTGACCCTTTCGGAGTGGGCTAGCCGATGATTTCTTTCCAGTCATTGGCTGTGGGAGCGGGGGCTTCGGCGTCGAGGAGGCCGGAGAGGAGGGCGCGTTTTTTTTCCTGCATCTGGAGGACGCGGTGTTCCACGGTGTCGCGGGCGATGAGTTTGATGGAGGTGACGACGTTGGTTTGACCGATCCGGTGGGCGCGGTCGGTGGCTTGGGCTTCGACGGCGGGATTCCACCATGGGTCGAAATGGATGACGGTGTCGGCAGCGGTGAGGTTGAGTCCGGTGCCTCCGGCTTTGAGGCTGATGAGGAAGACGGGGATGGAGGGGTCGTTTTGGAAGCGTTCGACGACGGCGGCGCGGTCTCTGGTCGAGCCGTCGAGGCGGCAGGATACGAATCCCGCATCGTGAAGGGCAGGGCCGATGAGGTCGAGCATGGAGGTGAACTGACTGAAGACGAGCACGCGGTGGCCGCCATCGACGGCTTCGCCGACAAGCTCCAGCAGGGCGTCCAATTTCGCTGAGCCTGCTTCGGTTTCCGCACCGAGCAAGCGGAGGTCGCAACACGCCTGCCGGAGGCGAAGCAGGGCGGTGAGAACTTTCATGCGGGCCGCGCCGCCGGATTCACGCAGGGCATCGACTTCGGCCCGTGCGGCGATTTGGAGTTTTGTATAGACGTCCTTCTGGGCGGGAGTGAGCTCGACCTCGACAATTTGCTCAATCTTATCGGGCAACTCGGGAAGGAGGTCGGATTTCTTCCGCCGCAGCATCCAGGGGGAGACGCGCCGGTTGAGGCGCTCCCAGAGCGGGCCGCGATCACCCTCGAGAAGCGGCTTTTCGTAGCGGTCTGCAAAATCCGTCCGCGTGCCCAGATAGCCGGGCAGCAGGAAGTCAAACAACGACCATAAATCGCGCAGGGAATTTTCCAGAGGCGTGCCGGTGAGAATGAACCGCGCGCCGGCCTTGAGGGCGCAGGCGGCTTTGGCATTTTGGCTGTCCGGGTTTTTGATGTGTTGGGCTTCGTCGAGGGTGATCGTGGCAAACTGGTGACTGCGGTAGTGGGCAATGTCGCGGCGCAGGAGTGCATAGCTGGTGAGCACAAGGTCGGCTTCGGCGAGGCGGGTCAGACGCTCTGCGCGGTCTGCTCCGGTGAGGGAGAGCACGCTGAGTTCCGGTGCAAAACGCGCGGCTTCGCGGCCCCAGTTCCAGACCAGCGACGAAGGACACACGACAAGGTGCGGGCCCGGCAGGGAGTTCATCACAGCAAGAGCCTGAATCGTTTTACCTAGCCCCATCTCGTCCGCAAGGATGCCTCCAGAGTTTTGTGCGGCACGCGCCAACATCCATCCTGCCCCCTCGCACTGATAGGGCCGCAGCAGGTCGCGCAGCGGACCGGGACGCACGGCGGGATGCGGATCGCCGGGGGTGTCGGCGGTGTCGGTCCATTGCGCAATACATGCCTCAAGGTAAGGACGCTGCAGCGCGGAAATCCGATAAACTCCACGTTCTTGTCGGGGGTCGGCATCCCGCAGCACCTCTTCCAAGTCCGCCGCCAAGGCGGGATCCGGCAGGGCGGTGCGGCCATCGCGCAGCTTCAATCGGGCCGAGCCACTTTGCAGGAGTTGCTGCACCTCCTGATGCGAGAGCACGGCATCGGCACCTGCGGTGAAATGGATATGAAAATCCAGCCATCCGTCTTCTTTTTCTCGCAGCGCAAACCGGGGTTCGATGCGCACAATGTCGCGCGTCACATGCTGGAACCGCTCGCCCTCACGCACCGTCCATTTCTGGCGCAGCCTTGGCAATGCCGACGAAAAAAACTCCACCACAGCGGATTCCCCTTGGATCGCTGCCTTGCCCCGAAAATCCTCAAACCCACAGTGGACGAGTTCGGCGAGGGCCGCGGCCTCTGCCGGGGGATTCGACATGCCCGACTGCGAATAGACGAACGCGATCTCGGCTTCGAGATGCCGGAGTGAGCCTTCGAGGGTGATTTCGATCCGTGGCTGCTCGGAAGTGGGGGCCTTGGCTGGCGAGTGGGAAGCGGTGCGGGGAGCGGGGGCGGATGGCCGCGCGGGATGCAGCACCTCAAGGCCGACCGCCACCGCATGGGCACAAATGATCCCGCGTCCACGCGAGTCCCGACACGGACACAGGTTTTCAATATCCACCGGATTTCGAATTTTTAGCCCCGAAAGAAATGTCTTTCCTTGGGATTCCACACGCCCCTTCAAGAGCGGCGGATCGTAGGAAGCGGCACTGACCTGCCCCGCAGCATGGATCGCCCGCGCCTCCTTGAAAACCGGCCACCCACACAAGGATACCAAAAATTTTTCTGTCAGTTCCATCGGCAGGAAGTGTTTGCGATGGATCGGCAAACGGAAAGCGGAAATATGCCCCTGAATTGCATCATTCCGCTATTCGCGAGATTCCCGGGCAGCACTTTGCCTTCTCGGTTTCCTGCTGTCGGTTTCCTGCTTGGCGGATCAAGCCTCAGGCATTACGGATGGCGGATGACGTGTTTTCGTATTTGGGTTCTCCTGCCGCTTTGCTTGCTTGTGATTTGGGGATCCTTTCAACTTGATGCGCCTGTTCGCGAGCAGATTGTGGCCTCCCAAGGAAAGAGCTGGAAAAAGTCCGCCTCTTACCGATTTTACTCTGCGGTGCGGATCTATGGCGATTGGCCGTATCTGATGGTCGGATCCTTGGTTGCGCTGGGGGTCGCTAAATTGCGGAAGAGCCGACGCTGGATGCGGATCATTCTGCTGGCGATGTTGGCTTCGACATTGGCGGGAGTTGTCGCCAATGCCTCACGTCTCACCACGGGACGCACCCGGCCCCGCGAAAAAATCGAACAAGGATTTTACGGGCTGCGCCACGATGAGGAATGGCTGATTGGAAAATCCGGATTCAATTCATTTCCCAGCGGACACACCGCCACGGCCTTTGGGCTGGCGGGGGTCATTTTCTTTGCCTCGCCGCTTGTGGGAATCGTCGCCATCGCGGGGGCGGCCCTCGTGGCATGGTCGAGCATCATCATCGGGGCTCATCACCCGTCGGATGTCACGGTCTCGATCCTGCTCTCACTGGTCATTGCCCGACTGATCTGGCGGAACGCGGATGCGGTGTGTCATGTGATAAACGGGAATCTGGAATTGCTGCGAGGAGCGCTCCGCAGGCGGAAAAAATCTTTTAAAAAATGAAGCGTCGAATTCTTTTGATTCTGGTGTTGGCGGCCGCTGTGGGTGCGGGCCTGTGGTATCGCTCGTCCCATGCGGCGCCGGATGGATCGGTCTTGTTTGGCAATGTCGATATTCGGGATGTCAATCTTGGTTTCCGGGTTTCCGGCCGTGTGGCCACGATGCTCAAGGACGAGGGGGACGCGGTCCAAGCGGGGGAGAAGCTTGCAGAGCTGGATGCTGTTCCCTTTCAAAACCGGCTGGCCGAGGCCAAGGCGGTGGAGACGCCCGACTTGCGCACGGCACTGGTTTATCGATTTCGAGTGGTGGTGCAGGATCCGGATCACTCGCTGCGCCAAGGAATGCCCGTGACCGTGCGCTTGGTCGCCCCCAAGTCCTGAAGCGATGTCCGCTCCGGTGATAGAAATGCGCGAGGTGCGCAAGCAATTTCCCAAAGCGTTGGCACTGGACATCTCCGCCCATTACGGATCAGGCACTGCCGGATTCGCCGACGGAAATATCGGTTACATCGACAACACCTCGATCCACACCGTGATGAGCGATGCCTCCGTCGTCCCCGAGCCCTCGACCTACGCCCTCATGGCGCTCGGCGCGGGTGCCATCGTGATGGCGATCCGCCGCAAGCGGACTGCTTAATCCACACCACCAAAAACCGATCAACCGGGGCGCGTCCATTCACGGACGCGCCCCGAATCGTTTCCAGAGAACGCAACCGCGTTTGGAAAAGCGACCAGCTCTTTGATCGGATGCAGGACAGAATTCTTCGGCACCAAAGGTGCAAAACCATGCTGGCCCAGGGCAACGGGCTACGATGAAATGCACGTTTGGTGCTGAATCAAACCGCCAACCTCTCGAGCCTTGGCCATTGCCGCACCCTTGGTCTCGAAAATTTTTGTCCTGCACCCGACCCTTTGGGCGCATCTCCGAAAAGTGCAAACAGGGAGAACAGGCGTCTCGCCTGTTTGGTGACTGGCTATTGTCTGCGGAGTCTCCACTCCCCACAGGCGGGACGCCTATGCTCCCTGACCTTCCATCGCCGAT
>JBBQRY010000051.1:0-10347 GCA_038214335.1 Chthoniobacterales bacterium | reverse complement strand
ACCCCCCGTCAAGCCCGTGTGGTCACCAGCGAACCGCAGGCCCCGCCCGTTCCGCAGGCGCAGATAAGCACATGGGTGGCACAGGCCACCGAGAAGCAGGATTCCAATCTGGCCACCAAAGCGGCATGGGCGTATTTCAATCGCGGGGAGTATTCCTCGGCAGGCATGTGGTTCAATCAGGCACTCGAGTGGAATCCGGGCCTTGGCGAGGCAGCCTACGGTCTCGCTTTTTCAAAATTCCGCGAAGGCGACCTGAGCAGCGCGGAAGCCATTGTCAATTTCCGTGGTGACAGCTATCCGAAGATGCGTGTGCTCAAGGGGGATATCGCTTCGCGCCGGGCGGTCGAGGCCTACGAGGCAAAAAACTACGCCCGCAGCCGCGACCTCATGACTACCGCCTCCCAGGCGCGTCCGCTCAGCCGCAATGAGCAGACCGTTCTGGCGTGGGATTACTACTACACGAAAGATTACGCCAAGGCCGCGAGCCTCTTTGAAAAGCTCTATCGCGCTTCCCCGAGCGAGAACACGGCCCAAGGGCTCTACGCATCGCTCGCCAAATCCGGAAATTACGAAAAGGTCAACACGATCGGCGATACCGTGAAAGGTCCGCTCAAAACCATGTATGGGAGCTCCGAAGCCCGACGCTACATGAAGGCTAACCTCTTTGTCGCCGCCGCCGGTGCCGGAGGAGAAAAAATTTACAAGGTGCTCGAGAACTACACCTCACCGAGCGTTGCGGTGGGATTCATCTACTCGAGCAAATCGGGCACCGAAGGCGAAGGCAAGTTGGACATGGCCGCGATTCCAGTCATTTCTGGACGCATCTATCCCTCCAACAAAACGATGCTCACTGCCCAGGTCTCGCGCATCACCCTCAAGGCCGGAGATCTGCCCGACGGAGCCGTCGTCGGCAAGTATCCGGTCGCATTCCAGAAGTATATCAACGATCCGGTCACTTCCTACAACAACCTCTACGACTTCTCGGTTCATTTCGAATACCAAGACTGGGTCACATGGTATGTCACCTTCGGAATCACTCCCACCGGCGGGCCGCTCAATGCCAAACCCGTCGGCAATATCGGGATGATTTACCGCGACGAGAAAGGCTATGTGAAGGCTGAACTCTTCTCAAAAGCAGTTAAGGAAAGCATTCTCTCGTATGTCGGAATGACTGACCCCTACACCGGCAAAGAGTGGGGTGGGGTCACAGAAACCGGGGGTCAGATTTCTCTCTTCCGCTCGATTGCTCCCAAATGGACGGTTTACGTGAACGCCAGCTACGGCTATCTCGACGGCACGGATGTCGCAGACAATACCCACCTCTCCGGAACCGCAGCCCTTGCCTACGAGTTTGATGTCAAAAATTTTGAATATATCACGGTGGGTCTTGTGGGGTCTTACGAAACCTACGACAACAACCAAAACCACTTCACCTACGGGAATGGCGGCTACTTCAGCCCCGAATACCTCGCACAAGTTCTCATCCAAGGCCAATACCTCACCGAAGAAGGCAAAAAATGGATTTCCTCCGGCAGCCTCGGGCTCGGCGTGCAAAACAACAGCCAAGCCGCCAGCCCGTATTTCCCGCTCAACCCCGATGGCCGCAACTTCAAATCAGAAGAGTCTAGCACGGTCATTGGCCTCATTTCCGCCCAAGGTGCCTACATGATCTCCCCCCAATGGCTCATCGGCGGACAAGTCGGCTATGCCGTCACCGCGGATTACAACGAAGGCTCCATCGGTCTCTACGTGCGCTACTTCTTTGAACCCCGCAACGGACTCCTCCGCACAGATCTCGGCCTTGATCGCCCGTAGGTCGCACTGAGATCCGGTTGCCAAGGACTCCGGTCAAGGTGTGCTCAGACAGCAAGCCGAACGTTCGCATCCGCCCCAATCTCGGCCCAGAGTCGGTCGATCCCTTCGGAGACAGCGATTTTGGCATCTGCCAACTCGGCTTCAGAAAATTTGTGGCCTTCCGTCGGACGGCGAAATCCGAACAGGTAGTATTTGATTTTGGGTTCGGTGCCCGACGGACGCACGGCCGTGCGACGTCCGTCTTCAAGCGTGATCATGAGCATGGCCTCGGACGGAATCCGGTCGCCTTCGACGTCGCGGATTTCGTCCTTTGCAAAATTCACAATCGAGACGACGCGTGAGCCGTCGATTTCTTGAGGCGGGTTCGACGCATACGAATCGACAAGTTTCTGGATTTGCGCGGCTCCTTGGGCGCCATCCATCGTGATCGATTCGCCGCGTTCCAGAAACACGCCAAACTCCGCAAAGACTTCATCCAGCAATCCCGGCAGGGTCAGGTTGCGGGATTTTGCATAAGCCGCCACTTCGGCGATCAGCACAGCGGCACTGTTGCCATCCTTGTCGCGCACAAAGTCCGACGCGCTATATCCGTAGCTTTCTTCTCCTCCGAAAATATAAAGTGTCGAATGCTCCAACCGCAGAGCGCGCGTCTCGCTCTCGGGCAGCTTCGGATAATCCTGACGCAGCGCCTCGGGAATCGCCTTTTCGTATTTCTCTAGCTTCTCGCCGATGTATTTGAACCCGGTGAGGGTCTCAACGCAGCGGATGCCAAATGTTTCGGCAATCACTTTTTGGAGATCGGTGGTCACAAACGTCTTGATGATTGCCGCGCGATTCCGGTTCGCCGGAGTGAGGATTCCAAACTCAAAATGCTTCGAGGCACGATACCATGCCAGCAGCGACCCAATCTGGTTGCCAGTCAGAAGCTGCATCTCCCCCTCGGCATTGCGGGCCGCAATCCCCATCCGATCGTCGTCGGGATCGGTCGCAATGACCAAGTCCGCACCTGTTTCGTTCGCCTGTGCAATCGCCATCGTGAGCGCCTCCGCATTTTCCGGATTCGGCGATTTCACGGTCGGAAACCGTCCGTCCGGCACTTCTTGGGCCGCGACCCCATCGCATTGAAACCCGAGCCTCCGGAGCATCGGCTTGATGATGACCGCTCCCACCCCGTGCAATGGAGTATAGACAATCTTGAGGGAGTTTTCGCGTTGGATGAGTTCGGGATCCAAAGGCAGCGTGGCCAGACGGTCCATGTAGGCCTCGTCGATTTCGGCCCCCATCGCACGCACCTGTCCACGCTCTGCAACGGGTGTAAACGCTTCCGACTGTACGGCATTCACTCGCTCAATGATCGCGCTGGCATGGGGTTCGACAACCTGCCCTCCGTCTTCAAAATAAACTTTGTAGCCATTGTATTGCGGCGGATTGTGACTGGCCGTCAGGTTGATTCCCGCCTGTGCGCCGACATGGCGCACAGCAAACGAAAGCTCAGGCGTCGAGCGCGGCCCCTCAAACAACCAAGCGTCACTGCCATGCCCGGTGATCACTTCCGCCGCCAGCTCCGCAAACTCCCGCGAGAAAAACCTAGTGTCATGGCAGATGCAGATCGAAGGCCGTCCCGGACGTCCGCTTTTCCGGAAATGCTCCATCACATACTGGACCAGACCTTGAGTCGCACGGCTGATATTGTAAGTGTTCATGGCGTTGGTTCCCACACAGGGAAACTCCGGCCGTCCAAGCCCCTGGGGGGTGCCCAGCTCGGCCTTCGTCACCACCGCCCCAATCGTCTTTCCGCGAAGTCCACCCGTCCCAAAGGCCAACGCGCGAAAAAACCGATTATTGAGCTCGGTCCAATCCTCGGCAGCCACCAACTCCGCAATCGCCGCCTCATACACCGGCGAGGAACTGCCCGAAAGCAAAGCCAAAATGTTCTCGGACGAGGAGGCAAGCAGCCGTCCGTCCCGCGCCGCGCTTTCAATGGAAGTGGTCAGATCATTCATCGTCCGGCAGGCATACCAAATCCCCGCACCATTTGCCAACACGTTCCAGCAAAAGACCGACAATAGGACCTATGGGGTTCCATGGGACCGATGGAACGCATACGACCCACGATATCGCACAACGCTCTCTGTCCGTCCTGTCCGTCCAGCACTCAGGGCGGCATCGAACCGCTTTGCCCGGTTCGCATAAGCCGGATACCGTGAGGTGTCGCCAAGCGATGGTTTGTAACGCCAGTGTTTGTAGGACCAGAGCCAGCCTTCGGGGTGGTTGAGGATGCCGGGTTCCAGCACATCCCAGCACATCTGTGCAATCTCGGCGGGCGTGGCGTCGGACGGATACTCCAAGGGCGGGTGGTAGCGGAGATCATAGCGTCCATCGGGCCGGGGCAGGCACTCGCAGGGGACAATCCTTGCACCGGTATGAAGGGCCAGCGCCGCATGGATCTGGGTCACGCAGGTTTTCATTCCGGAAAACTCGTCGATAATGACGCTCGACTCCTTGGGGTCGAGGTTGAGGTCGATCGCGGCATTGAAGTAGCCGCCTTTTTTGAGATGGCGAAACATCCGAGCTAAGGCCCGTTCTTGCGGAATGATCTGGTGTCCGGTGCTCGCCCGCAGCTTTGCAAAATACTTTTCCAAAAGCGGATTCGTAAATTTTTGGGTCACCAAAATCCCCGGACCGCGTTGATAGGCAATGTCTAGGCTCAGGAGTTCAAAATTCGAAAAGTGCGTGGTCACATACATCGAGGGGCATCCGGCATCTGCTGCCAAAATCCCTGTGGAAAACCAGAATTTGTTCACGGCTTCGGGAGTGAGATTTGGAGACCAAAAAAGTTCGATCATCGTCCGTGCAAACGACTGGTATCCGCCCTTGGCAATCCTCCACTTTTCGCGATCCGATTTCGTATCCCCAAACACCGCTCTCAAGTTCTCGAGCGATGTCTCGCGGCCCCGGCGATCAAATAAAAATGCGAGCGTGCCGAGCGGGCGGGCAATTCCTCCCAGCCAACGAAACGGAAGCAACCGCACCACCCGTCCTCCCACAACACATCCCACATATTCCATGCGCTGACGAAAGTCGAAAAATGACATCGTTCTATTTTCGGGAGGATTCCGTTTGCCGCAAGGAAAACCTTCGGCACCCTCAAAAATGGGCGCATCTCTGAAAAGTGCAATCGGCGATGGAAGGTCAGGGAGCATAGGCGTCCCGCCTGTGGGGAGTGGAGACTCCGCAGACAATAGCCATTCACCAAACAGGCGAGACGCCTGTTCTCCCTGTTTGCACTTTTCGGAGATGCGCCCCTCAAAAAGGGTGGCAAACTCGCACAGGTTTTGTCTCCGACTAACCTGTGTCGATTGATTACGAAACGGGTTACACGGAGTGAAAACCCGTTCAACGGTTGGGCATACGTAGTCCCATAGGCCCAATACGTCGGACCCTCGTTCCATGCCCATCCGGATCGAAATTGACCATCGAATTCTTGCTGGACCCCACCGCTTCCAGCCTAGATCCAGACTCCGGCCAGAGAGAGACCTGCCTCCGCCGAAGGCGTCCGGAGGTGGGGCGCCCTCGCCCTACTCCCCCATCAAACGTGACCCCCACCAACCCCCAAGGCGGTCACCCGCTCGTGCTGCGTGCGTGCGTCGGTTCGGGAAGGTCCTGACCGTTCGTTTTATCGGGGACCCGGCCTCAGCGCTCGTAATTCAGATACGGACCCAGCCATTTCTCGACTTCGGGCACGGGCATTCCTTTGCGAGCGGCGTAGCTTTCGACTTGGTCGCGCTCGATTTTGCCGACGGCGAAATATTTCGCCTGCGGGTGAGAAAAGAACAATCCGCTCACGCTGCTGCCGGGGTTCATCGCGAGGCTTTCGGTGAGGGTGATCCCGGTGTGGCGCTCGGCTTCGAGCAGACGCCAGAGCGCCCATTTCTCGGTGTGGTCGGGTTGGGAGGGATAGCCGGGTGCGGGACGGATGCCGCGGTATTGTTCGCGGATCAATTCTTCGGGCGTGAGGTTTTCGGATTTTCCGAATCCCCAGTTGTCGCGGGCGACTTTGTGGAGGAATTCAGCGCCCGCTTCGGCAAACCGGTCGCCAAGGGCCTTGGTCATGATCGAGGAATAATCGTCATGGTCTTTCTCGAAGCCTTCCGCGACGGCATGGACTTCGGGTCCGGCGGTGACGGCAAACCCGCCAAGATAGTCCGCAAGCCCGGAGGCCTCGGGGGCGACGAAATCGGCCAACGAAAGATTCGGCTGCCCTGCGGGTTTTTGTTGCTGCTGCCGAAGGGCGTGAAAGGTTTCGAGGGGTTGGCCCTTGGCGTCAAAGAGCCGGATGTCTTCTCCGGTCGATGCGGCGCGCCACATGCCCATGACTCCGCGGGGGTGAAAGAGCTGGTCGCGCAGGATCTCGTCCAGCAGGCGGCGGGCGTCGTCATAAAGTTTGCGGGCTTCGACGCCGACCATCGGATCGTCGAAAATCGCCGGAAACCGTCCGCGCAATTCCCAGGAATGGAAGAAGGGAGACCAATCAAAGAAGGCGACGAGTTCTTCAAGGGTCAGGGTGCAGGGCATGATGCCGAGTTGCTTCGGGGTCGCGATCTCCGAGAAATCGGCTTCGAACCGGTTTTTCTCGGCCGCCGGAAAAGCAAGCTGGATGCGGCTGGCCTGACGTCCGGCATGTTCCTCGCGGAGGCGTTCGTAATCCTTCTCCATCTCGGCAAGGAATGCGGGCTTTTTCTCCGGGTTGAGCAGGGAGCTGACGACATTGACCGAGCGCGAGGCGTCGAGCACATGGACGACGCCAGGTGCATAATGGCGCGAAACTTTCACGGCGGTGTGGGCGCGGCTGGTGGTGGCACCTCCGATGAGAAGGGGAACGGTGAACCCCTCGCGCTGCATCTCCTTGGCCACGTGGATCATTTCATCGAGGGAGGGCGTGATGAGGCCGGAAAGCCCGATCACGTCGCAGCCCTTCTCGCGTGCGGTCGCAAGGATTTTCTCCGCGGGGACCATCACGCCGAGGTCGATGACTTCGTAGTTGTTGCAGGCCAGGACGACGCCCACGATGTTTTTGCCGATGTCGTGAACATCCCCCTTCACAGTGGCCATGAGGATGCGTCCCTGGGCTTGAGCATTAGGGTTGGCCGCGCGCTCGGCCTCCATGTGCGGCGTCAACCATGCCACGGATTTTTTCATGACGCGCGCACTTTTAACGACCTGCGGCAGAAACATTTTGCCGGCTCCGAAGAGGTCGCCGACAATTTTCATTCCATCCATGAGCGGACCCTCGATCACGAGCAATCCGCGTTGGTATTTCTCGAAGGCCTCGGCGGTGTCGGCCTCCACAAAATCCACAATCCCCTTGATCAGGGCGTGCTGGAGCCGCGACTCGACGGTGGCTTCGCGCCAAGAGAGATCGGCTGTCGGTGCCGTGCCGCCTGCGGACTTGTTTTTGATGGATTCGGCAAACGTGACGAGCCGCTCGGTGGCGTCCTCGCGCCGGTTGAGAATCACATCCTCAATGAGCTTGCGGAGGTCGGCGGGGATTTCCTCATACACGCCGAGCATTCCGGCGTTGACGATTCCCATGTCGAGGCCGGCCTGGATGGCGTGAAAAAGAAATACCGAGTGCATGGCCTCACGCACGGGATTGTTGCCGCGGAACGAGAACGAGACATTGCTGATGCCGCCGCTCACGCGGGCATGGGGGAGGTTGGCCTTGATCCAGCGGGTGGCCTCAATGAAGTCCTTCGCGTAGTTGGAGTGCTCCTCGATGCCGGTCGCAACCGTCAGCACGTTCGGATCGAAAATAATATCCTCCGGAGGAAACCCGACCTCCTCGACAAGAATCCGGTAGGCCCGTCCGCAGATCTCGATGCGCCGCTCGTAGTTGTCCGCCTGGCCCTGCTCATCGAACGCCATCACCACGGCCGCCGCCCCGTAGCGTCGAACCAAATTCGCCTGCTTCCGGAACTCTTCCTCGCCGGATTTCAGCGAAATCGAGTTCACAATCCCCTTGCCCTGGATGCAGCGCAGCCCGGCTTCAATGACCTCCCATTTCGAGGAATCAATCATCACCGGCACGCGCGAAATATCCGGCTCGCTGGCAATCAGGTTCAGGAATTTCGTCATCGCGGCCATGCCATCGAGCATGCCTTCGTCCATGTTGATATCGATGACCTGCGCACCCGCTTCGACCTGCTGCCGCGCTACGGAAATCGCCTCATCGTAATTCCCGGCAAGGATCAGTTTGGAAAATTTGGGAGAGCCGGTGACATTCGTTCGCTCGCCGACATTGATGAAGGGGATCTCGGGACGTGCCGTGAAGGGTTCGAGTCCGCTGAGCCGGAGGGTGGTCGTGCGCTCAGGGATCACGCGAGGCGGAAGCCCGCGCACGGCTTCGGACATGACGCGGATGTGCTCGGGCGTGGTCCCGCAGCATCCGCCCACCATGTTCAGCCAGCCTTGCTCCGCCCACTCACGCAATTGCGGTGCGAGGCTCTCTGGGGACTCTGGAAATCCGGTCGGCGAAAGCGGGTCAGGCAGGCCGGCATTCGGATACGTGCTCACAAAGAACGGCGCAAGCTGCGAGAGTTCTTCGATATGCGGACGCATTTCCTTGGGTCCGAGCGCGCAATTGAGGCCAATCGAGAGCAAAGGGAAATGCGAGACGGAATTCAGAAATGCCTCGAGCGTTTGGCCGGTGAGCGTGCGTCCGCTCAAGTCGGTGATCGTGCCGGAAACCATCACGGGCAGACGCGGATGGGATTCAAAAAACTCCGAAATCGCAAACAGGGCGGCCTTGGCATTGAGCGTGTCAAAGACCGTCTCTACGAGCAGGATGTCCACTCCGCCAGCGACCAAATTCTCGACCTGTTCGAGATACGCTGCGGCGACTTGCTCAAACGTGACATCGCGCTTGCCGGGATCGTTGACATCGCGCGAAATCGAAAGCGTGCGGTTGAGTGGGCCAATGGCTCCGGCCACAAAAATATGGCGGTCCTTGCAGGCGTCGGCCGCCTCGCGGGCCACCTTTGCCGCCTCGCGGTTAAGTTCCGGAACCACCGACTCGAGTCCGTAATCCGCCTGCGCAATCACCGTGCTGCTGAAGGTGTTCGTCTCAATGATATCCGCTCCCGCCGCGACGTATTGGGCATGGATTTCGCGGATCACTTCCGGGCGGGTGAGCACGAGGAGGTCGTTGTTGCCCTTGAGATCCTGACCCTTCCAATCCGCAAACCGCTCCCCCCGGTAATCCGCCTCGCCGAGCTTGTATTGTTGGACCATTGTCCCCATCGCTCCATCAAGCAGGAGGATTCGTTCGGCAAGGAGTTCACGGAGACGTTTTTCGGTGCTGGAAATCATGAGAACGCATAACATGCCCCACGATTTCCACACCGCAAACAGAAAATGCCCAAAGCCAAGGACTATCGCACGGCATAGCACCATCCGGAAAAGCTCCGGCCCGGATGCACCTCGGAAGTCATCACCCGCGAAGCCGCTTCCGCCCTTGCGGGATTGGCTGGAGCACTGCGCGCACGCAATAGCGAACCCGAGGCCGCGGCACGGTTCCTTGATCGCATCGTGTTCTGCCTCTTTGCGGAGGATGTCGGCCTCTTGCCGGAGGGGATTTCTCGACCCGTGCGGCACTCGGTGCCGAATACACCGGACGCCGCGACATCGAAGACCTCATCGAGCCGGTCCTTCTCGCTCCGCTGCGTCGCGAATGGCACGCTCTCCAAACCGCCATCACCAATCTTCTCGAAACCGGAAAAAAGAAACCGCAGTCCGCCGCCCCCCGCACGCCGCCGACCGGGCCCGCCCTTCGCAAAGCTCTCACCGAGGCCGCAAGCCTGAAACACGGATTCCTCGTTCGTCTTGCTCCGGTGCAAGTCCTCGACCCCGCCTGCGGCTCCGGAAACTTCCTCTACATCGCCCTCCAAAAACTCAAAGATCTCGAAAAAGAGGTTATCCTCTTCGGCGCATCCGATGGCGTGGATACCTCGTTCTTTCCTGCCATCGGCCCATGGCAATTTCACGGCATCGAAATCAACCCCTACGCCTTCGAACTTGCCCAAATGGCGCTCTGGATCGGATTCCTTCAATGGCACCGCGGCAACGGCTACCCGATCACCGAGACTCCCATCCTCAAAAAGCTCGACAACTTCCACCTCATGGACGCCCTGCTGGATCGCTCGAACCCCGCGCATCCCAAGGAACGCGAGTGGCCGAAGTTCCGCAGCGACCATGAGGTCGTGGTGGTCGGGAAGGTTGGCGTGCTGTTCCGCGAGTGGGAGCCGTTTATCAGCGGACCTCGGTAGAACGTGTAAAGAAAAAGTGGTTTTTCTTTACACTTTGTTGGGACGTGTAAAGAATCACGCAAGTTTCTTTTCACATGAGTTCGGCTCTCTCTCCTCTACCGGTAGACAGCTCCATCGTTTTGGAGTCGCCGGGCGTTTTACGCCAGATTGCACGAGCCCACCGGGCACTGGGCGAGTTGAAAGGTGCTGCCGGAACCATTCCGAACGA
>JBBQRY010000050.1:0-10405 GCA_038214335.1 Chthoniobacterales bacterium | reverse complement strand
AGGAGCATGTCCTGCGTGCCGATGAGGATGGCATTTTCCTCGGGGTAAAGGTCCCATTCTCCGCTGTCTTCGCCGCCCATGAGGAGGACGGGGGAATGTCCGGCAAGCCATTTTAAATCATCCAAAGCCCGTTTCTGAATTCCAAGCTCACCCGATTTCTTGATGAGATTCTCAATCCACCTTTGGACTTCACCCGCTGTTTGCTCCACGAGTGTGCGCATGGGTAGGCAATAGACGAGGCGACGAGGCCAGTTTGGGTCTTCATTGCGAACACGGTTCCAGAGCCAGGCCATCACCACTCCGGCGGTTTTTCCCAGTCCGGTGGGGATATTGATGAGCCTGGATTCGCAGGGGACGCGCGCATCGCCTCCGGCGAGCCGTGCTTGCCAGTCGTAGGGCTGGTTGCCGGTGGCGGTTTCGAAGAAGGAGGTGAAGCTCTGAGGCATTGGGAGAAAGTGTGAAGGATGAAGCCGGATGGCGAAAAGATGAAGGGAAATTTGGGCTTGGATGGATGGTTTATGCGAACTTTACATGAGGGGGTAGGACATCTGCGGGGGTAGGCCCAAGAAAAGTGGAAAAATGTCGGGGCAGAGGATGATGCCGACGGGCGGATGGTCGCTTTCTGCCAGCATGTTGTCTTTCGGGTGGTTGAGATAGAAATTCATCTGCCCGGCGTCGCCATGCTGGAAGGCGCGGGTTTTGAGATCAATGAGCGGGTGGCAGCGGAGGATGCGGTGGTAAAAGACGACGTTTGTTCCATTCCCCTCTCCCCGCAAAGGGGTTTTGGCTTGTCACGCCGCCGCGGTGCGCGGAGACTCACGCCCACACCATGCCACACACCATTTTGACCGGCGCCCAGTGGGGCGATGAAGGAAAAGGAAAAATCATCGATTTTCTTACCGATGAGGCGGACATCGTTGTTCGCAGCCAAGGGGGAAACAATGCCGGGCACACGATTGTCATCGCGGGCGAGAAATTTGTCCTCCACCTGATTCCCTCAGGGATTTTGCGCAAGTCCAAGCTTTGTGTGATTGGCAACGGGGTGGTCATTGACCCGGTCTCGCTCGTCGCCGAAATCGAGGGTCTTCGCCAGCGCGGAATCGCTGTCGGAAAAAACCTTCTCATCAGCGATGCCGCCCACCTCGTGCTTCCCTACCACCGTGCCCTCGACGAGCAGCGCGAAACGCAAAAGGGCAAATCAAAAATCGGCACCACCAAACGCGGCATCGGCCCAGCCTACGGCGACAAGATTGCACGCACCGGACTGCGCATGAGCGATCTCATGCGGCCCGAGGTTTTCACGAAAAAGCTCACCGCCCGGGTCAAAGAAAACAACGCAATCCTCAAGAGCCACGGGGCACCCGCTCTCAAAGGCAAAGCGATTCTCAAGGACTATCTCGCAGCCGCCGAGGTGCTGCGTCCGTTTGTCACGAATACGGTAGTCTTCCTGCACAAGGCGATGCAGAGCGGAAAACAACTCCTTTTTGAGGGTGCTCAAGGAACGTTCCTCGATATCGACCACGGAACCTACCCCTACGTCACGAGCTCGAATACGACCGCTGCCGGAGCCTGCACGGGCAGCGGCGTCCCGCCCCACCGCGTGGACCGTGTGCTCGGGGTCATGAAAGCCTACACCACGCGCGTCGGCGAAGGTCCGCTTCCGACCGAGGACAAGGGACTCTCCGACAAGCTCCATGGCATGGGGCGCGAATTCGGTGCCACCACCGGTCGTGCGCGCCGCTGCGGATGGTTCGATGGCGTCGCCGCCCGCTACGCCGGCATGGTCAACGGAATTGACGAAATCGCCATCACCAACCTCGATGGACTCGACTCCGTGGACACCATCCAGGTCTGCACGGCCTACAAACTTGATGGCAAAAAACTCGATTTTCCGCCGACCGATCCCGCGGAACTTGCCCGCTGCACCGCGGTCTATGTCACCTTGCCCGGTTGGAAAGCTCCGACCGAAATCGCCAAAAAATTCTCTGATCTTCCGCCGCAGGCCCGCGACTACGTGAACCGGCTCGCCGAGATCACCGGCGCAAAACTCAAAATTGTCAGCGTCGGACCCGGCCGCGAACAGACCATCCGCCTCTGATTCCTGTGGAAAACATTCCGCGTCATGTCGCCGTGATCATGGACGGCAATGGACGCTGGGCGCAGCAACGCGGGTTGCCTCGCTTGGCGGGTCATGAGCAGGGATCGAAATCGATCCGCCAGTGCGTGGAAGCCTGCATGGAAGCGGGCGTCGAGTTCCTGACCCTCTACGCGTTTTCCTCCGAGAACTGGAAACGTCCTGCCCTCGAAGTCAATGGGCTCATGCTCCTGCTCGAACGCTTTCTCAACGAGAAAAAAGCCGAGATGCAGGAAGAGGGCGTCCGGCTGCGAGCCATCGGACGCCTGGATGACCTGCCGGGCGTCTGCCGCCGCAAGCTCAATGAAGTGATCGATGCCACCGCCGGAAACTCCAAACTCCATGTCATTCTCGCGCTCAGCTACAGCGGACGCACCGAGATCCTTGATGCTGTGCGCTCGATTGCTTCCGACGCCGCCGCCGGACGCCTTGCAGACGCCGACATCACCCCCGAACTCCTTTCCGACCGCCTCTACACGGCTGGGATTCCCGATCCCGACCTCCTCATCCGCACGTCCGGCGAAATGCGGATTTCCAATTTCCTTCTCTGGCAGCTCAGCTACACGGAAATTCATGTCACCAAAAAATTGTGGCCCGACTTCAAAAAAGCCGATTTTTTTGAGGCGTTGGCCGACTTCAAATCCCGCTGCCGCAGGTATGGAGGAGTCTGAGACCATGACGCCTGCCAAAGTTTGCATCGCCATCGAAATCCTTCCCACTCTCTCTCATGGCAAAAGCTGAAATCGGATTTGAACGCATCCTCGAGGATGGCACACGACGCGATATTTACGTCGCTCACAATGGCGGACGGTATCGGTTTTTTGCCCGGGAAAAGCGGTTTGACCAGTGGCAGGCGGTCGTCGAACCCGAGCTGGGCGACTGGCTCGGCTTGCTGGATTGCGTGCAGCGCCGGATTGCGCGTCGAAAACTTCAGCCCGAAGAGGAGACCCGGGTCCAACAAGAAATTGCCCGCCGGTTTCCCGGACACGATGCCTCGTAGGCTCTCTGCCTTCGTCCAAGGCCGAGACTTTCGCTTGGCGCGGCCCGAACGTGGGTTATGAATAAAACCATGCCGAACCGATGGGATCAAATTTTTCGACTGTTGCTTTGTGGCCTGGCCCTTGGCACCGCTCGTGCCCAGCCAGCGGCTGCTTCGGCGGTTCAAGGCGTGGAGCGCGGACTCGAAGAAGCGGTCAAGTGGAAATGGAGTGTCGTGCCCTCCGAAGACCGAAGCTGGGGGCTCGATCTCCCGGAGCCTCCCCCAGCCGTCGCCATGGATGGCACCCTGCCGGTGCGTCCTGCGGCAAATCCCGCCGGCACCTATGAGGTCAAAAAGGGCGATGCCTTGGTGCTGATCGCCAAAAGATTTGGCCGCACGGTCGCCCAGATCAAGGCCGCAAATAGCCTCACTTCCGATCTCATTCACATCGGCGACCTTCTGACAATTCCCACCGTGGAAGAGTGTATCGCCCTCGGACTCCCCCCCGAAGCTCCCAAGCCGAAAACCAGCAAATCCGGAAAACCGGGCATTGCCGATCCCGCCACCGCCCTCGATCAGCAGGTTTTTCTTCTCCAGATTTTCCTCGATCGCGAGGGCTTCCGCGCCGGACCGATCAGCGGACGCTCCAGCATGGAATTTCAGAAACTCGTTTACCTCTTCCAGTCGAGCCATCCAGAAATCTCAGATCCCGCGCAGCTTCAGGCAAAGGCCCTTGCCGGGGTCGGCACACTCACCGCGACATATCGGCTCAAGCATGAGGATTTCCGATTCATCGCGCCTCCCAAAGCCCAGAAACCTGAACCCGAGCAGCCCGGCAAACCGAAAACCAAGGCGATCAAGCCCACGTCCGCACCTCTGCCGACTTACGAGGAAATGACCACCGCTCGCATGTTGGCCTACCGGTCCCCATGGGAGTTCGTCGCGGAGCGGTTTCATGCCCGCGAGGAGCTCATTCGCCAACTCAATCCTTCCCTGCCTCCCGTCCCTCCCGCCGGATCCGAATTCAAAGTTCCCAATGTGCGCCCGTTCGTCATCGAACACGCGTTTCAGCTGCCGCTTCAACCCGCCCCCAATCCCCAGCAGGTCATCACCGCCGCCGTCGTCGATCTCTCCCGCCTCGAGGTCTATCGCAACGACCAACTCATCCGGATCATGCCGGTTTTTCCAGTGCGGCCCGGACTCCGTGGACGCGGCACATGGACGGTGCTTCAAGCCCTTCCTCGACCTCGCCTGGTCACCCGCCAGGAACCTCGCGAAGTGGCCGCGCGACTGACCAATCCGTTCTTCGTCGGCGAGACCGCTTCCGCACCCACCCCTCCTCCGACTCTCCCCGCTGACCAATTTCTTCCGGCGGGGCCCAACAACCCGCTCGGCATTTGGTGGATCGACCTAGCCAAAGCCGACAGCCCGACACCGCTGCCCTTCGGGCTCCATGGCACCAGCATCCCCTCGGAGCTTCGCACCCGCACGGGGCTTGGCGGATTCCGAATGACGAATTGGGACATCAACGAACTTGTTCGCATGCTGCCAGTAGGCACCCCTTTGCATTGGAAACAAACCGGCATGGCTCCTCCCAGCGGACCCTGAGGGACGGGGAGCAAAAATTAGAACGGAAATTCTCGAATCAGGCGGGCGTAGGTCTCGGAGGGATTGTCTCCAAGGTGGTCCACCGCATGGCGACGCAGGTTGTCCTCGTAGTCGATTCGGAAAAGCCCGAAGCGCGGCGTGAATGACCCCCATTCGTAATTGTCCGTGAGCGACCAATGCAGGTAGCCAAGCAGCGGAATCCGATCCCGCAGCATCTGGCGCACTTCCCGAAAATGAACCGTCAGAAACTCGCTCCGCGTGATCCGATCTTTGCGATGTCCGGGCACCTGGTTGTCCTTGGGAAGCCGCAACGCCATGCCGTTTTCCGCGATGAGGATTCCCTTGCCGGGGAATGCCTTCGAGTAATACGAGCAAAACGCATGAAGCCCCTCCGGCAGGATGTGCCAATCCCACCATTTGCTCGAAAGCCCATCCATCAGATACCCGTGCAGGCTTCCGCTCGAAAATTCCAAATCCCGAAAGCTTGGAATCCGAAAAATATGGCTTAAAAACGGATCGTAGTAGTCGAGTCCAAGGAAATCGAGCAGCACGTCGCGTTTTGAGCGCTTGAGCACTTCCAGATAAAACCCGAACGCGCTTTCTGTGGCCGCCCGGCTCGCCATGAAGTTGGCGACGCCCTGGATCGCCCGTCCCGCCCATGCCAGCGGATCAGCGCGGAGAGGCAGGTAGGCCAGCAGGAGCGACTCGCGCATGGCTTCCGCACGATCCGCAAAATGTGAACGCATGGCCGTCACGCCGTGTTCGCGCAGGCATAAAAGGTCGAGCAACAGATGCTCGGACCAATAAACATCGCTGCAGAATGTGTTCATCGTTACGCGCGGAGCCGTCCATCCCGCAGCCTCATGCACGTCGTGAATGGCGTTGTAGGCCCGCACATGCGCGGCAAGCAGTCGGTTGTAGGCCGTAATCCCTACCCCAATACCCGCCCCAGATCCGCCCGGAAAATGCCGGTTCATGTAGGTGTTGAGCACCAGCATGTTGGGCTCATTCAGGGTGACATACCATCCAATCGGCGCTTGGCCATGCCGCTCAGTGAGGCGATCATTCACATGCCGCACCGTGCGCTGCACGAAGGCCTCAAACAGCGCGGGCGTCTCATCCTGCAACCAGGCATCCATCCCCAACCATGCCGGATGCGTGAAATGATGCAGGGTCACCACCGGCTCCATGCCCGCCTCGCGGCAGGCCGCAATCCGGTCCGCATAGCCATCCAGGGCCACCTCATCAAAATCCGGGGGCTCCTGCGGCAGCGTGGAGCTGGAGGGCTGGACGCGCGCCCACTCGATGCTCATCCGAAACGCATTCAGGCCCATGCCCCGACAAAGCTCGAAGTCGTCGCGGTAGCGGTTCCAGAAATCCGTGGCAGCTCCCGTGCGGGCCACGCGTCCCGATTCCTCCGACGCGGCCCAGTTGTTCTTGGGCTGACCCTCGCCATTGAATCCGCCCTCACTCTGGTATCCGGATGTCGTGACACCGATCAACAATCGGCTGGCTGGATGAGATTCTGCCATCATGAAAAACTGCTTCCAGGGTTCAGGATTTGATCCGCTTGCGAAGTGCCTTTTCGCGGAGTTTGGAAATTCTTGCGGTAGGAAGCACAGGGGCCTCCAAAACAATTCTCGTGATGTCCCGCGCCGCGGATGGCCGTCCGAGTGTCAGCGCATTTTCCGACATCGCTCGCAGACGAGCCGGATTTTGCAGCAGTTTTTTGAGTTTGTGGGCGACGACGGTGACTTCCGCGCATTTCACGGCGGCACCAGCTTCCAGAAGCACATCTGAGTTCCGCTCCTCTTGGCCGCCAATCGGATCCAAGATCATCATCGGCAACCCCCGGGCCAGTGCCTCAGCGGTCGTCATTCCACCCGGCTTGCTCAGCAGGATCGTCGCCGCTCCCATCAAATCCGGCATCTCCTTCGTGTATCCCAGCACCCGGAAATCCTCCCCGCGGTCCCGCACCAACTGCTCGACCTCCCCCTTCAATTCCGCGTTCTTTCCACAGGCAATGATCGCCTGAAAATCCAGATCCAGATCCAGCAACTGCCGCACCACCGCCGTCGCCGGACTCATCCCCAGCGCTCCTCCCGAGACCAGCAAGGTCGGACGGTCCGGACGCAATCCATGCCGCACCAAAACCTCCTCCCGGTTCACGGTCCGCTCAAACTCCGCCTCCACCGGAATGCCCGTGACCTCGATATGCTCGCCCGGCAAACCCAATGCCTGCATGTGGATTTTGTCCTCCTCCTGCGCAACGAAATACCAGTCGAAGGCACGCGTGATCCAGAACGCATGAAAATGAAAATCCGTCACCACAATCCCGAGGCGCGCATTCAGCTTTCCATTACGAATCAACCACGACAAAACCCCGGCCGGCATGAAATGCGTACAAAGAATAATGTCCGGACGAAAGTCCTTCACCAAATTCATCAGCGGCAGCGCCTGCGGCAAATCCAGCGCCAGCCGTCCGCGATCCGACACCCACGGATCATCGCTCGACTCATACCACCAACCCAGAAATTCCGGCACCATCGCCGAGAGCTTCGCATACAGCGTCGAATACAATTGCTTGTGCAGCATGTTCGTATGATCCAGCGAATCATCCGAGAGCACCTCCTCGACGTCCTCCCGCTGCTCAAACACCCGCGCCAGCGCGTCCGCAGCCTTCACGTGACCCGAGCCCACCGATGCCGAAAGAATAAGAACGCGTTTGCCCATAGAGATGATGACCCTGCCGCAAGCCAGTTCGATTCTCAAGCAGCATCCGGCCTTCTGGATATCATGGAAGGCCAATGATCCTGCTGGACGTGAATATTCGGGTCCACATCCACCGATGGCGGCATCCTTTGGACGCATAACCTTCTCGCTCCTGATCCCGTTCGACGCCCAAGAGGTCATTTTCGGAAGCGGGAGTGAGCGAGTCAACGCCTCCGAAACGAGAGCGGAAAACCAAAATAAAACCTCCCCATTTTCTCCCGCAGATCAAAATTTCATTTTTTTTGAGAAACGTGCGGAGAATTGGATATCTTTCGTTGGTCATCCTTTCAACCCGGGTGACGCAACAATACCCATGTCAAGCGAAGCCAAATGCCCCTTCCACCACGCTGCCAGCGGCCCCTCAACCCTGGACTGGTGGCCAAACCAGTTGAAGGTCGAACTCCTGCACCAGCATTCTTCCAAGTCCGATCCGATGGACGCGGACTTCAACTACGCCGAAGAGTTTAAGAGCCTCGACCTTGCCGCGGTGAAGAAGGATCTCGCGGCGCTGATGACCGATTCGCAGGACTGGTGGCCGGCGGACTTCGGCCACTATGGGCCCCTGTTCATTCGCATGGCCTGGCACAGCACCGGCACCTACCGCACCGGTGATGGTCGCGGCGGTGGCGGTCGGGGTCAGCAACGCTTCGCCCCGCTCAACAGTTGGCCGGACAACGTCAGCCTCGACAAGGCCCGCCGGCTTCTCTGGCCCATCAAACAGAAGTATGGGCGCAAGATTTCGTGGGCCGACCTGATGATTCTCACAGGCAACGTCGCGCTGGAAACGATGGGCTTCAAGACATTCGGTTTTGGAGGCGGGCGTGAGGACACCTGGGAGCCGGATCACGATGTCTATTGGGGCGCCGAAAAGACCTGGCTGGGAGGCGACATCCGATACGCCCACGGTTCGCCGGGCGTTGAAGAAAATCACGGCACGCTCGTTGCGGACGATGACAGCAAAGTTCCGCACACGCGCGATCTGGAAAACCCATTGGCCGCAGTGCAGATGGGCCTGATCTATGTCAACCCCGAAGGCCCGGATGGCAACCCCGATCCGGTTGCGGCGGCGCGCGACATCCGCGAGACCTTCGCCCGCATGGCGATGAACGACGAGGAAACGGTGGCGCTCATCGCTGGCGGCCACTCCTTCGGGAAGACCCACGGCGCTGGTCCCTCGTCCCATGTGGGAGCTGAACCCGAAGCGGCCGGCCTCGAAGAACAGGGCCTTGGCTGGAAAAGCAGCTTCGGCACGGGCAAAGGCGGTGACGCGATCACTAGCGGCCTGGAAGTCACCTGGACCACCACGCCCACGCACTGGAGCAATAATTTCTTCCAGAACCTGTTCGGTTACGAATGGGAGCTGAGCAAGAGTCCTGCCGGGGCGCAGCAATGGGTCGCCAAGGATGCCGAATCCACGATTCCCGACGCGCACGATCCGTCGAAGAAGCGTCTGCCAACCATGCTGACCACCGACCTGTCGCTGCGGTTCGACCCGGCTTACGAGAAAATTTCGCGGCGCTTCTTTGAGCATCCTGAGCAACTCGCCGACGCATTCGCCCGGGCCTGGTTCAAGCTCACGCACCGCGACATGGGACCTCGCGCGCGCTATCTCGGACCGGAGGTTCCCGCCGAAGAACTCATCTGGCAGGACCCGATTCCCGCGGTGAATCACAAATTGATCGATGCGCAGGACATCGCCGAGCTGAAGGCGAAGATCCTGGCTTCCGGCCTGTCCGTTCCGGAGCTGGTTTCCACCGCGTGGGCATCAGCGTCCACGTTCCGTGGCTCCGACAAACGCGGCGGCGCGAACGGCGCCCGCATCCGCCTCGCGCCGCAGAAGGATTGGCCGGTCAACCAACCGTCCCAACTGACCAAGGTGCTCGCGAAGTTGGAGGGCATCCAGAACGCGTTCAACAGCGCGCAGACGGGCGGCAAGAAAGTCTCGCTGGCCGACCTCATCGTGCTCGGCGGCTGCGCCGGCATTGAGCAGGCCGCGAAGAATGCCGGTCACGAAGTGACGGTTCCCTTCACGCCAGGACGTATGGACGCCTCGCAGGAGCAGACCGACGTCGAGTCCTTCGCAGTGCTCGAGCCCATCGCGGACGGCTTCCGCAATTTCCTCAAAGGCCAATACACCGTCCCGTCCGAAGCGCTCTTGATCGACAAGGCGCAATTGCTGACCCTGACCGCGCCCGAAATGACGGCGCTCATCGGCGGCATGCGCGTCCTGAAGACCAGCGGATCACCGCACGGGGTCTTCACCAAACGCCCGGAAGCGCTGACGAACGACTTCTTCGTGAACCTGCTCGACATGGACACCGTGTGGGCTCCGGTCTCGAAAGCCGCCGACGTGTTCGAAGGCCGCGATCGCAAAACCGGCGAGCTCAAGTGGACCGGCACGCGCGTCGATCTGGTCTTCGGTTCCGATTCACGCCTCCGCGCCCTCGCCGAAGTTTACGGATCCTCCGACGCAGAAAAGAAGTTCATCCAAGATTTCGTCGCGGCCTGGAACAAGGTGATGAACCTCGACCGCTTCGACCTCGCGTAAGGCGCTGACCTTTCTTCAAGCAGGCGAATGGGACTTCGTGGTTACAATGCGACAGGCTTGGCATTACTCCACAATGGATTCTGGCCTGAGTCTGCAGGTCGAACTCCCTTTGTATCCCACGCGCCGGGGTCTGTTCTTGGCATCGTGTATTTGTTGAAGTCCCTGTTCTTGGCCTGCTTGGCGGAGCATTCTTTTGCAGTGAACAGGAGAACACATTTTCCCCAATTTAAAATCGAATCACCAAAACAGGGTCAGTTTCTACGGCTGCATTAGGTTCCAACGCAAGCGGCTAATTTTGAGGATGTAGAGTCAAAAGACTGGACAAGATTTCCCCTGTGTGCTTAAAAAAAGCGCATGGAAAAAC
>JBBQRY010000049.1:0-10517 GCA_038214335.1 Chthoniobacterales bacterium | reverse complement strand
GCCCATGTAGGACGATTTGACCGTCGACATTCAGCCGGAGATGATCGGAAGATCGTCCGCAATGACGCCGTCGCCCTGCTGCAGGCCAAAGGGAAGAAATGGTCTGAGGTGCGGGAGGTGTTTGGGCTTAAATGAAAAATTTCCAACCGTAGAAAATGTCCCTGCCATCCGCGAAGCCCAACATCCTGATCTTCATGACTGAGGATTTGGCAGGGTGCGGGGGATGGAATGGTCAGCGGACCACAAGAGACGGTCGGGCATGGCGGGATTACTTCTTAAGGCTCAGCCGGTATTCAGAGATCAAGAGAGGGATAATGGGTCGCAAAATCGTCCGGATCGGTTGCGATGTTGTAGAGCTCGCCCCAGTCGCCGCCCTCCTCGAACATGCCGCGCTGGTAATGCACGAACCGCCAGTCGCCCCAGCGGATGCTTTTGCTCCAGGCGTGCTCGGTCACGGCCACCTCGCGCACGGGATGGTCGTCGCCGGTGAGAAGCAGTGAGAGGTCCTTGCCGTCGAAGGATTCCAGCGGCGGGAGTCCGCAGAGCGCGGTGATGGTCGGGGCGATGTCGAGATTTTCGATGAGTTGGCGGGAAACTTTGCCGACGGCTCCGCTGGGAACCCGCATGTAGAAAGGCACGCGACAGACGCGGTCGGAACAGATGCCGGGCGCCTTTTCGCGCACCCCGTAGGTGCCGGTGTAGGCCCCGTGATCGGAGTGGTAGATGATGATCGTGTTTTCGAGCTGGCCGAGCTTTTCCAACGTCGCGAGCAGGAGACCGACGCAGTGATCGACCTGGGTGATTCCCGCCCGGTAGCCCCGCCAGACTCGGCGGCAGCCCGCCTCGAACTCCTTGGGTTCAATCAGCCAGTCCTGCGTTTTCAGGTCTTTGACGACCTGCTGGAAATGCGGCGGACGCCCGACGGGGTCGCGGTAGACTCAAATCCCCTGCATAAAGGTTGCTCATTCGTGTGGTGAGGGCGGCTCAAACCGGATGATTGTTGACATCGCTCCTGCCACGTTACATATCTTGGCTGTCATGCGCAACACAAATGGCCATCAGGCTCATGGACTGGGTCAGCCCGGTCTCCGGATATCCGAGGTCAAATCCGCATCCCGCCAGGGCGGCGAGGTCGCCATCGCCGGTGGCATCGACAAAAGCACCTGCCGCGGGTGCTTCCCGTCCGGATTTTGATTCCAGAAAAACATGTGTCAGGCGTCCGAGATCAGAGGTTTGCGTGGCGACCACGCGCATGTGCAGCCAGACATCCACTCCGCGCTCGACCACCATGCGATCCAGCACCCATTTCATGATCTCCACGTCGTAGCTCGGGGTCGGCGATTCCCCCGCGGCAAGATCAGTTTCGACATCGAGCGAGAGCGGCTTTCTTTCGGTCGCATCGGTCCGGAAAAAGCCGAGCGAGCTTCCATCATCCTTACCCCAGGGAAAATGCACCACGTTGAGACCGATGTTGCGGTGATGGCTCAAAAATGTCGGAGTCCCGCTGCGGATTTCAAAGGCATAGTGTCCGGTTTCGGGAGCGATGAAGACAATCACCGGCAGATCGTTTTCCCGCGCGGACAGGCTGCTGCCGGACCAGAGCGGCATGCCTTCCGATCCGTCGAACGCCCCCCGCTCTTCCATCCAGCGCATCGGCACCCAAGGACGCCGGTCCAGCCCGAACTTGTCGTTGAGATTTCCTCCGCCCCGTCCCTTCTCGCTTTTGAAGGGCTGATAAAACAGGGCCCGCAAATTTTTTCCGGCGACTTTGAACTCCGGTTCCTCTCTCCAGAATGAACCTGTGCGCGGAAGCACGAACGTCTGCTGCGCGGAAGAACGTGACGGTGTTGCCGACATCCAGCTCGCTCCATTGCAGCCGCCCTTCGATGATCGCGTCGATCATCGCAAAATCCTCGGGCATCGGGGGGCCGAAGGCGCGGGCGGCCTGGAAGCGGAGTCGTCCAGTGTTCGAGGGACTTTCCTCCGGCACATCGGAGCGGCAGGAATAGCGGTGCGTGTGGCAAAGCTCCGGCGAAGCGCTGCTGGAAAATGGCAACGGCTGGCCTGAAGGAATGTGACCGTGGATCTGATCGGTGGGCCAGTCCACGCCGGCCTCCTCGCAATGGCGCCGGTAATGGTTCTCCAGCGGGACCGCAAACACCTCGTCCTCGGGCAGCGAGGGGGCCGCGTAATCGAAGGTCCACTGGTCCGGCGCGAGTGAGCTGACATGAAATTTTTCCACCGCCCCGCAGACATATCCCGCCTTCCTGAAGTGTTCCTGCATCCAGAGGAACCGCCGGGGAAGATAGCCCTGAAATCCGAATTGCCCAATCGTGCCGGGATAGCATCCCGTAAGCATCGAGGCCCGCGACGGAAGGCACATCGGATGATTGCAGCGGGCCTCGGTGAAGTTCGTTCCCTGGCGCGCCAGCCGGTCAAGGTTGGGTGTGCGGACGTTGGGATCGCCGAGAAATCCGAGGCATCGCGCATTCCATTGATCGGTCTGGATGAGGAGGATGTTGCTTCGAGACGGATTCGTATTTTGGGATGTCATACTCATAAATAATTTCTGTTGGGAGGGGGGCGATTTTCAAGCTAAATCAAATTCAAAGGAGAAAAACTGCATCCATCCCTGATGAAGGAGGAGTCCTCATGATGAAATATTTTCAATCCAGGGGTGAAAGGATGATCGCGGACCCCCCGGAACTGCACAGGGCTAGCTCCAAGGTGCTAGTGGAGTCCACTTCATGCTCTGAGAGTTGCACTGGGGACGGCTGGCCTGGGCGGGCGTTGGGGGCATCCGAAAATACTTTGGCCCGGTAGCGGGAGGACTTTTTTAGGAAGGTGCAGGGAACGCTCATCGGGCGGGGCGTTTCGTTGGTCATGGCTCCGAGAAACCAGGTGTTCCCTTGGCGGCAGGCTAGGACGATGAATTGGCCAATTTCTCCGGCCAGAGGCTGGGTCTCGTCCCAGATGGCGGGCACTGCCCGGTACCATTCCAACTCCGGCAGCCCTTCGTTCTCTTGCGGCTTGCCGTACCAGAAAAGAAATTGAAGCGGACTGAAATAGACCGCTGTCATGGCGAGTTGGTGGGCGGGAGTGGTTTTGAGTCTGGATTCCATCGAGGGAAAGCGGTGGCAGATCGTGTAGTCGGCCGCCCCGGCAAGAAAGCGGGTGAAGGGCAGCGTCACGTTGTGGGTGGCAGATGGCATGGCCTCATTTCCGTGGATACCTTCCTGCGTCAATAAATGAGGCCAGGTCCGGCTCAAGCCGGTCGGACGGTATTCGTCGTGGATATCGACCATGAGGCGGTGTCTTCCGCAGAGCCGGACAGCATCGTGCAGCCATTCGGTCCATTCTTGGGGACCTTCCTGGACAAATCCAAACTCGCCCACGGAAGCTCCACCCGGCAGAAACTGTCGGGATCAATTCCCAGCACCGGCGGGGCAGGGCGAATCAGCGCACTGGGGCGGGAGAATTTGGAGCGGGGATGCCGGATCATAGCGGCTTCCGTCACGCTGACAAAGAGGCCGGAGGGCAACTCCAAGGTCAGCGGACGTTCGCATTTCTGGATCAAGGCTTCCAAGGGAACACGGCGGTATTCGGCCTGGGCAACCGGGGTTTCCCAGGCAAGAGTTCCCTCGGGAAAAGCGAGCCAGGTTTCCTCCCGCTCCAGCACGATCTCGCCATCCCAGCCCTCGGAGTCCGGCAACTCGTAGCGGAAGGCGAGGCCCGCGTTGGCGAGCCGGAAGACGAGCCGGAAGACGAGCCGGAAGACGAGCCGGAGTTTTCGCTTGGGAGAAATGGTTTCTACCAGATCGACTGCGAGTTCTGTCTCGTGCCGGTGGATGACAGATTGCTCCCCGCAGACCGGTTGCCAACTTTCTTCATGGGTGGTGGTTTGGGAGCGGATGACTTCGAAGTGGCTGACCAGAGGGGGTTGACCCGCGGGTAAAAGTCCAAGGCGTGAGGGACGAAGCACGGGGATTTCTCTAAAATCTAGCCCTATGAAGAGCACACTGGCTTCGCTGTCGCGATGGGGATGATTCGTCGAATCGTCGCGCAGCGTGAAATGAAGTGTCAATTGTTGATCGGGTGAGGAAAGAGATTGGTTCATGTGGATTTAGAGGCGACTATGCAGTCAATAAAAGTCCCGGTATGGCCCTGTGCGGTGGTCCCGGCTGCTTTGGTCGTGCCAGCGCGCGGGGAATGATTGGGAGGCGTGAATATTTTTATGATGAACCAGACTCAAAGGGGGACCATTGCAGCCAATTAATCCCTCAAGTGAATCGACAGCTTCCAGAAACCGGCGTTGCCATTCTTGACCTTCCCGAGATCTTGATAATTTCGCACTCCGATCCGGTCGAATGTCTGTGGCGTCTCCTCGTCACCGGGCTGAAGCGTTCCGGGATCAAGACTTCGCCACACAGATATCTTCTGAGAGAGGGACCGGACTTGTCTCATACCCTAGGATCGGGGGCAGGATGGCAATCTCCGTCTCCGCTGACGCCAAGGAGCCTAGGGCTAACAATGTGTAAGTTGCAAAAATAATTTTGAAGAGGAACATGTCATGGATTCTCCATTTCTTCCAAAAGGGAATCAAGCGCAAACCTGTCACGGATGCTGGACAAAAGTGGGGAAAAAGTGCCATGTGACATATTTTTCTTGACGTTTGCTTGACCAAAGAGAATGTTTTTACCTTATTGCAGAGTTAGCTGATGCTTCCTCCGTGCTCTTTAAAATCTGCTTCACACTCCAACCCTCCAAACCATGCCGACAAATTTCGCTTTCACTTTGTTTTTCCGCCGCTTGATCCGCCATGCCATTCTTTTCTGTGTCCTTGGCTTGATTGCACCGGCCTACTCGCAATCTGCGGAAACCCTCGAAAAGGATCTTAAGTTTTGCACGATCAGCTACCCGACCACGGTTCAGGAAGGCGAAACGGTTCCTGTCACGATCGTGCTGGTACCCGAACAATTTCCAGAAGGAGGCAAGCTCGCAATTGATTTGCATGGCTTTCGTGGAACGGAGCGAATCGCCGGATTATGGCACTCGCCGAAAATTGCTTTTGCGGCAGGGGAAGCGCTGACAAAGGAGTTCCTTGTGAAAGTGCCGGCGGGCAAAGATCTCACGCGCGTGTCCTATGTGGTCTATGTATTGCCACCGGATTCCAACGATTTTAAAGACAAACTGGCCGGTGCGGAAATTGGAACGGCAGTTACCCAGTAGTCGCGCGATTTTAGGGAACCCTTCGCCCGCTTTTTCCAGCCAAAGTCATTGAGACCATGGCGGACAGCGCATGGACGCATCTCGCGTTTTTCCGGCGGAGAAGGAAATACGAACCGTCGTCATCGGAATTGGGCTGAAAAAATTCAGGATTTTTCTGGACTGAGAGCCTGTTACGTTACATATTTTTCGGATGTTTACTTCGAGCCCCGATAAACTCCTCCTGCGTCGCGTCGTGTTGTTCCTTGCCATTCTGGGATTTCAGTGCGGCATAAATCTCCCTCAACTCCAGGCCGAAACAGGATGGCAGGGGAAACAATTTCCCGCGTTGCCCTCGGAGGTGAGTCCGAACGCTGTGGTGGTGGAAGGCTCGACCGAAATCAAATGGATTCCGGAGCCATTCCAGTTCAAGGCGGGATCGTCGGTCCGCTACATCGATTTTGAAAGGGGGAATGATGCCAATGAGGGCAGCTCCAAGGAATCGCCTTGGAAGCACCATCCGTGGGATCCCCAAGCCACTGGCAAGGCGGCTGCGGCGAGCGGGGTCCACACCTACGTTTTCAAAGGCGGGGTGATTTACCGTGGGAATTTGGTAGCCAAAGAATCCGGCACCGACAAGGAGCCGATCCGGCTCACGCGGGATCCTTCGTGGGGAAATGGGGTGGCCACGCTGGCGGGGTCGGTGGTGCCGACCGGTTGGAAGCGGGTCTCGGACGATGAGGCGAAAGCGGCGGGAATTCCCGAGACTTCGTATGGGAAGGTCTGGGCGACGACCCTTCCGGGCGAGTTTGTTCCTCATGCGGGGTGGCTGCTCAAGCCGGACGGAACCCGGGAACGAATCAACATCGCCCGCTGGCCGAACTGGAAAATTGAGCACCCGTACAATCACTTCACCCAGTGGTTCCGGGTTCAGGACATCACTCTGGGTTTTCCTTTCACGGCGATTTATGCGCCCAAGGTGTTGAACGATCCTGATCCCAAGGCTTACGATGGGGCCACGGTTTGGATGGAGCATCCCAACGCGAGCGGGGAGTTTTCCATCACGGGCATTTTTCCTTCCGCGGTCACGGGCTACGATCCCAAGAGGGGCATGATTCGAATCCCCTGCGAACATCCCAAGCGTTACCCCAATAAGAACAGTCCGTTTTATTTGGAGAACTTGCCCAGGTTTCTGGATACCGACGGCGAATGGACGTTCGTGCCGAAAGATCGGAAGGTTTATCTCCGTTTGCCCGGAGACATGGACCCGAACAAAGCCACCTTCGAGTTGGCGGCGCATCCGTTCATTCTGGATATTCAAGGCCAGCGGCATATTGAAGTCTCCGGGTTGACTTTGACGGGAGGCAATGCCTTTGACATCAACAAGGCAGCGCGGGCCGGGAATTGGACGCGGCCCTCCAACTTTACCCAAATGGGGGCGATCCGGGTGGTGGGGGATAGCAAGGACCTCGCGTTTCGCAATCTGGATATTCGGGATACGGCCGGCCTGGGAATCACGAACCTGATCCAGAAAAACGAGGATGTTCAGGAACGCATTTTGATCGCGGACAGTAATTTTGAGAACATCGACAATGACGGGATCTATTTCAGCATGACCATGGCTGACTCCGAGAGTCCGAAAGCCGACCTGACCGACATCAAAGTCCTGCGGAACCGGCTGCAAAACATCGGCCTGCGCTGCAGCGTGAGCCAGGGGGGGCGGGGCATCAATTTCGCCGGCCTCAAGGTGGGTGAAATCGCCGGGAATGTCATTCGTACTGTTGGTGCGCAGGGAATCAATGTCTTTGCTGGGCAAAGTTCCGAAACCCCCTTGGTGAGGATCCAGATTCACGGCAATCAGGTCGCCGAGGCCCTCATTCAAAAGGCCGACTTTGGCAATATTGAGTTCTGGGGACAGGGCACCGCCTACATCTACAATAACATTGTCATCGATCCGGTCGGTTATGTGGCCAGTCGGAATAATTACCACAAAGGAGAGGGCTTTTACTTCGACCATGGGGTTAAAGGATTTTTGTTTAATAATATCGGCTGGTGTCGGGACTTTCCCGAGGCGGCGCAAAACGCCATGGGACAGACTTTTTTCAAGGAAGTGCGCAATCGTTGGAACGAAGCTTTTCACAACACGGCCTACAATTTCCGCCAGATGCAGAACATGGAAGGCGTGCACGGCGACCAGCAGCATTACCTTTCGAACCTGTTCATTCAAAACAATGATAAGGTCAGCTTTCTGGCCCACTGGGGCTTGGATGATGCCGCTGAACTGGGCTACGCCCGGAATATCCTGGCAGGGAAATACGGTGCCATCTACAACCGCTGGAAGGGTGCCCGTTATGAAACGATCGAACAATTTCAGGATCATATCAAGACGCTGAAGAATCAGGTGACCACCGACCAGCCCGCCTGGTTTACCGATGACATGCCGGTGATTGACCCGGACAAGCGGGATTTCCGGCTCACTTCCACCTCAGCGGCGATTGATCGCGGATCGCGGGTTTTTGTGCCATGGGCACTCTATGGAAACGTGGGCGAATGGTTCTTCCGCCACCACCCGCGCGATCCGAATACCGTCCTCAATTACGACCTCTATCCCCAGAAGCTCAATAACGGTCCCGGTTCCTTCCAGGCGGACGGTGATGTTCCCGGTAATGAGCTGGTGGGCGAAGGTTTTACGTCCGACGACTACCGTGATGGGGTGTTGGAGGACTGGAACCGCGGGGCTCTCCATTTTGACGGATCCAAATTCATGCGGATTCCCGAGGAGCGTTTGGTGAAGGATACTGTCCGTAAAGTCAAGGAAGAGGAAGTGGTTTTCTCCGGAAAAGACCGCCTCACCGTGCGCATGAGCGACAATAACTTTTTGATTGAAACCGTGCTGAATGTCGAGCAGGGGAAGGCGGGTGGAATCATCGCTGGCAAGGTCGGTGAGTCAGCCGGTTATTCGCTTGGTGCGAATAGCGAAGGCCGGCCGGTTCTCACTCTGAAAAGCGGGGGTGCAGCCTACACCGTTACCGGCAAGACGGCCCTGACGGATGGAAAATGGCATCACGTTCTGGCCGAGGTGGATCGTGCGGGGGGCAAGGTCACTTTGTATTTGGATGGAGACGACGATACGGGAGCCATCTCGGGGACCATGCCCGCGGCATCGGTCTCGCTCGATAATACGGCTGATTTCGAGGTCGGGCGTGGATTTCAGGGATTGCTTGATTACCTCCGGATCACCCGAGGCACTTTGGCCGATGCCAAGACGGACATCAAAGAACTGATGTCCTGGCAGTTCAACGGGCCGCAGTTCCGCGACTTTACGGGTCGCGCTCCGACTGGTGGAGTGCGCGATGCCGGTGCCTTGGAACATCCAACGGTCAGTGGATTGCAAAAAATCAATTACAAACCGAGAACCCCCACTCTGCCTGTGGAGGCACCTGCCGTGGCGTTCAATGCCAAAGAATTTCAGACCGGGGGAGGTCGCGAGGTGAAGCAAACAAAATGGGGCTCGGTTTCCTACCCCAAAGAAGTGGCCTTGGGTGGTCAGGCCCCTGTGCAGGTCGTTTTCGGAGTGGAATCGGTGGAGCGCTCGGGGATGAAGCTCCGCATGGATCTCCATGGCTTTGAAGGAAGCAAGCGCATCACCGGACTGGGTCAAAGCCAGCCGATCAATATCATATCGGGAGCGACGGATCCTTATACTTTGATGCTAAAGATTCCCAATCGGCCCGGACTGACCCGGGTCAGTGTGATTATTTATGTCTCTCCGGATGGCACTTATGCCAACCGTGTTTTGGATGCGGAAATAAGCATGAACATTGGTGCGGCCGGTTCCGCAGCCACGGGAGCAGCCTCACAACCGGCTGTCGAATGGAAAGAGGGGCCGGGTCGGATCACGAAAGCATTTGATTGGGGTCGGGTTTCCATGCCCGACAAAATCAAGCCGGGTGAGGAGTTGGAGATTCTGGTGGATATCAAACCCGGCATTGTGCCCAATGCCCAGGTTCTCCAAGTGGATATTCATTGGTGGGCGGGTAGGGACCGGAAAGGACCGCTGACACGCGCCCGCCGGATTCAGGTCAATCGCAATACCCAGGGAGTGCAGGTGGCCAAAGCGACGATTCCAGCCAAGGAGGGATTAACAGGGATTGGCGCGGTCATCTACGTCGCCCCCAATGCCGAGTGGAGTAAAAAGATCTTTAGCGGCGATCTTGGTGGAGTTTCAGTAGTTCCATGATGGCAAGCAAGGTTTAGGTCGTATTTACTACAACCCTTGGAGCCAAGCGTCACTAATACAGGTCGGTGTCTATGATGAATTCAGGAAGGCCTCTTATTTAATCCCTAGCGAGAGGAATTGTTTTAATTGCCGTTTGAACGTCAGTGCCACTCGCTGAAATAAATATCAAAATGAAAAGTCATGTTATGGACCGGGTTACGCCCTCCAATCTTGAAGACCGCCGCGCCGCCTTGGCGGCCGACCTGCTCGCACCCCTCGGAGAACTGGCCTTCTACCAACCTGAACCGAGCGGTGGCCGCGATACCCCGAGCGTTCACCGTCACAACCAAGGCTACTCCAGGCGTATCGCTCAGGCCCATCTTCTCCTCGTCAACGGGGATCCCGAAAGCAAGGCCCGCACCTACCTCGAATCCCATGAAGATTTCGTGTCGCACTGGTGGAATGGTCCCCGAAATGAACCCGACTGGAAAATCGGTCCCCTGCTGCGGATCTGGTTCGAGTGCCAAAGCCTCCTTGGCGGTCGCGCCCGCGAGCGCCTGATCCGACTCTTCCAAGACTACCGCACCCAGATCGCCTTTGGCGGCACCGAAAACCATATCATTAACCGTTGCGTCCTTTCCCTGTTGTGCGACACCGCCACCGGAATCTCCGACGCCAAAACCCGCCACGCCGAGGAGGTCTATGCCCGGTGGGTGGACCGTCGCGGGCGCCGCGGTTTCATGGAGTTCAACTCACCGACCTACCTGATCCACTGCGTCCATCCGCTGCTGCTCATGCACGATTTCGCGCCTGCCAAACCATCGAAGAAAGCAGCGGCCGGTGTGCTCGATTTCATCCTCGCGACCCTCGCCATCGAGAGCATCGAGGGAGTGCGCGGCGGTCCCTGGCACCGGGCCACCAGCCCAAGCCAACTCACCGACCACCGTTTCTCATGCGCATGGAGTCTCAGCCACATGTTTTTCGGTAATTGCCCGCCTCCGGCTGTTTCCTCCCATTCCAATTTGGTGACGACCACCTACACCCCTCACCCGATCATCATGCGACTCCCTTCCGTGGCTCGTCGCTCAGCCCC